>CAZLFE010000006.1:38294-39395 GCA_964558725.1 uncultured Nitrospiraceae bacterium
ATGCTGGGTGTCAAAACATTTATCAGAGTAGGTACTACAGGAGCGATTCAAAAAGAGATAAGACCAGGAAACGTAATCATTACAACTGGCTCTGTCAGGCTTGATGGAGCTTCCACTCATTATGCTCCTATTGAATATCCTGCCGTTGCTGACTTTGAGATCGTTGATTCCCTTATAAAAGCTGCAAAGAATAGCAAAGTGAAATATCATGTAGGTATCACTGCATCTTCAGACACATTCTATCCTGGACAGGAGCGATATGACTCATTTACAGGGTATGTGCCTAAAAGATTCCAGGGTTCACTGAAGGAATGGCAAAGGCTTAATGTATTAAATTATGAAATGGAATCATCCACTGTATTTACTCTTTGCAGCGCTATGGGGCTCAGAGGAGGATGTGTGTGTGGAGCAATTGTCAATAGAACCTCGAAAGAAGGAATTACAGAAATGGCCTTTAAATCCGGTGAAGAGAATGCAATAAAAGTCGCCGTCGCTTCACTGGAGTATCTTCTCTGAAGTAGAAAATCTTAATGGGGTTAGGAAAGACAATACTGCCTTTGCCGCAGTTGTTATTTGATGTTTTTCTGAACCCGTTTCATGATCTTCTTTCTGTCACCCTGAACTTGTTTCAGGGTCTAATATTGTCATCCTGAATTGTTTCAGAACCTCAGTGTTAATACGATAATGCTATGAGTGATGATAAGCAATACTATGTTTATATTCTCACGAACAAATCCAACAAGGTTCTTTATACAGAGGTAACAAATAACCTTGTTCGTAGAATGTTTGAACATAAAAATAAGTTAATAGAAGGATTTACCAAAAGATATAACCTTACAAAGCTTGTATATTATGAGGTTACATCTGATGTAGAAAGTGCAATAGAGAGAGAGAAACAGCTAAAGAACTGGCATAGAGATTGGAAGATAAATTTAATAACTCAGTTTAATCATGAATGGAAAGATTTAAGTGAAGCGTTTTTAGGAGATGCTGAAACAAGTTCAGCATGACATATAAGTTTTGATATTTGCCAAGTTAGCCCTCTTCCCTGTTGCATCATTTAAAAACCTAAACGAAATACATTCGTTGCATCAAATGAAA
>CAZLFE010000007.1:0-30264 GCA_964558725.1 uncultured Nitrospiraceae bacterium
CTATTGGTAATCGTCATTTTTGGAGATTAGCTTTGAGTGAACATTTGTAGGTGTCCGCACATGACGGCATCTATCAATGGTGTGAAGTAGATGAAGTAATCGATATACGTAAGAACTTATAAGATTGGGAAGATTGAAATCGATAGCCGAGATATAATCTAACGCGTCTGCAAAATCCAATCCAATCAATTACAACTATTCTATGCAAGCTTTCTCATATTCTTATAAGCATTGATCAATCCGTTTGTAGAAGAATCGTGGGAATCGACAGGTTTATCATCTCCTAATTCTGACTGAATTTTCTGAGCAAGCTGTTTTCCAAGCTCAACACCCCACTGGTCAAAGCTGAAGATATTCCAGATAACTCCCTGGGCAAAAATCTTGTGCTCATACATTGCAATGAGGTTTCCCAATATTTTCGGTGTCAATTTCTTAAAGAGAATTGAATTTGTCGGTCTATTGCCCTCACATACCTTATAAGGATATAACTTCCGAATTTCATCATTTGTCTTGCCCTCTTTTTTTAATTCTTCGATGACTTCCTTTTTCGTTTTTCCGTGTAAAAGGGCTTCAGTTTGCGCGAAAAAGTTTGATAATAATATGGTGTGGTGTTCACTAATCGGATTGTGACTGATTGCGGGTGCTAAAAAATCTGCTGGGATTAGTTTCATTCCCTGATGAATTAATTGATAAAAGGCATGCTGGCCATTCGTTCCTGGTTCGCCCCAAATGACAGGTCCTGTCTGATAGTTTACCTTCTTACCGTTTCGATCAATAGACTTACCATTACTTTCCATGTTCCCCTGCTGGAAGTATGCAGGGAAACGGTGCATATATTGGTCATAAGGGAGAATGACTTCACTCTGGGTACCGAAGAAATTGACATACCAGATACCAATTAATGCGAGGATCACCGGGATATTTTCTCCAAAAGGAGCATATCTGAAGTGGCGGTCCATCTCGAAAGCACCCTGCAGTAGTTCAGCAAAGTTTTCATATCCGATGTAGCATGCAATTGATAATCCGATCGCTGACCAGAGAGAATAGCGACCGCCAACCCAGTCCCAGAAGGTGAACATGTTATCTCTGTCAATTCCAAAGGCTTCTACTTTTTCAGTATTTGTTGAGATTGCCACAAAATGCCTTGCAATATGCTTCTGGTCTTTTGCATAGTTTAAGAACCATTTCCTTGCAGAAAATGCATTGGACATTGTCTCTTGTGTAGAAAAGGTTTTTGAAGCGATCATAAACAGAGTGGTTTCTGGGTTGAGTCTCTTCAGTGTCTCTGTAATATGCGTTCCATCTATGTTTGACACAAAATGAACAGATAACCCCTCTTTGGCATAAGGTCGCAAACATTCTGTTACCATGACAGGGCCCAGATCTGATCCACCAATTCCGATATTTACGATATTGGAAACCTGTTTACCTGTGTACCCTTTCCACTCACCTGAGATCACTTGCTCAGAGAAGTCTTTCATCTTATTTAAAACTGCATTTACCTCGGGCATCACATCTTTTCCATCCACATAAATAGGCGTGTTCTCCGTATTTCTAAGAGCTACGTGTAATACAGCTCTGTTTTCTGTCTCATTGATCTTATCTCCGGTAAACATTTTCTCAATGGCATCTCGTAAATTAGTCTCCTCTGCTAATTCAAGTAAGAGCTTTATGGTTTCCTCGGTAATTCTGTTCTTGGAATAATCCACGAAGATATCATTGAATCGGATCGAAAAATTTTTGAATCGTGCCGGATCCTCAGCAAAAAGGTCTTTCATGTGAATGTTCTTTATCTTTTTGAAGTGTTCGGTAAGATTCCGCCAGCTTGCTGTTTTAGCAGGATTTATTCTTTTCAGCATAAAAAGAACCTCCTTATATTCTTATCCGCAATGGATACATTTTACACCATTTGTTTGAAATGGTAATCAATATATGGTAGATTTGCAGAACTTTCATCATATCGCTAAAATGTGACTGTATCATTTTGGATGTGAAGAGGGATTCGATTTTAGAGGAGATATGGTTGAACTCATACTCTTTTAATGTTGATTTTTATAAAACTCAAAAAGGATAGACAGGAGGGCATTACATTTATGAATATCCATCCCCTTGCCGGAAAGCCAGTTCCTGCGGAACTTTTGATTGACGTCGGTAAACTGGAGAAAGCTTACTACGAACGCCAACCAGACCTCGGTGATCCGAACCAACTGGTGAGCTTTGGCACAAGCGGACATCGCGGTACGTCTCTGGAAGGTACTTTCAATGAAGCACACATCCTGGCCATTACCCAGGCCATTTGCGACTTTCGCCGTAGTAAGGATATTCACGGTCCGCTTTTCATGGGTAAGGATACCCATGCCGTATCCTCTCCTGCTCAGCGCACCGCTCTTGAAGTGCTCGCTGCTAATAGTGTTGAAACCTTTATCCAACGCGATGATGGAGTAACGCCAACCCCATCTGTTTCGAGAGTAATCCTTGTTTACAATCGAGGACGGACAGACAATATATCTGATGGCATCGTCATCACTCCATCTCACAATCCTCCTGCTGACGGTGGCTTCAAATATAACCCGCCACACGGTGGACCTGCGGACACTGATGTCAGTAAATGGATTCAGGATCGCGCTAATACGTTGCTCCGTTCCGGAAACAGAGAGGTGAAGAAGATGCCCTATGAATCAGCTTTCAAGGCTGCAACAACACACAAGGATGATTTCATTATGCCTTATGTGAAAGACTTGCAGAAGTCATTGACATGGATATTATTCGCTCAGTCGGAATCAAAATCGGTGTAGATCCACTCGGTGGTTCTTCTATTGATTATTGGGAACCCATCAAGGAACACTATGGTATTGACCTTACTGTTGTGAATCCTCATATCGACCCGACCTTCCGTTTTATGACTGTGGACCACGATGGTAAGATTCGGATGGATTGTTCAAGTCCGTACGCAATGGCGGGACTTGTTAAACTGAAAGACCAGTTCGAAATTGCATTTGGAAACGACACCGATGCAGACCGGCATGGTATCGTCACTCGTTCCCTGGGGCTTATGAATCCCAATCACTACCTTGCAGTAGCAATTCACTACTTACTCACTCATCGTCCTGAATGGCCAAAGACATCAGCGGTCGGTAAGACGCTCGTGAGCAGCGGCCTTATTGACCGTGTTGTGCAGGAACTGGGGCGCACTCTATCAGAAGTTCCGGTGGGCTTTAAATGGCTTGCACCAGGGTTATTTGATGGTTCGTATTGCTTCGGTGGAGAAGAAAGTGCAGGTGCCAGCTTTCTCCGCAAAAATGGTACGGTATGGACTACTGACAAAGACGGCATGATACTCGGCTTGCTCGCTGCGGAAATTACTGCTCGAACAGGGAAAGACCCGGGTCAGTATTACTATGAACTCATTTCAAGACTGGGAACGCCTTACTATATGCGAATTGATGCACCAGCTACACCCAAGCAAAAGAATGCTCTTAAAAAACTGACACCGGAAGTTGTAACAGCAACAGAATTAGCAGGTGAACCCGTCCTCGCAAAGCTGACGCGTGCACCTGGCAACAATGCACCTATAGAAGGTCTCAAGGTTGTGGCTCAAAGCGGGTGGTTTGCTGCGCGTCCATCAGGGACGGAGAACATCTACAAGCTTTACGCAGAGAGCTTCAAGAGCCAGACCCATCTCGAAGCCATCATTGAACAGGCACAGGAAATCATAAGATGCTTACTGGAGGGCAAATAATGTTTTGTTCCTTTCTGTATTATGACTATGAATCTTGCCCGTAGATGCTTAATCATGTCTGAATGAAGTCATAACTTTAAGTTCTCTTCCGATCTCCCTATTTTAATAAGTTAGTAATTGCCGTTTAATGACCTTTTTGGTTTCCTCGGTGTCTATGAGTACGTCTTACTGTATTTTATGATGGCTTTAATTTGTTTCCTTGCAGGGTATATTTTTATGTGACTTTGAGGCTAGGGCAGCATATTGGGTCTCAGACTTGTAAGATAAAGACCTACAAAAAAAAGGCAATTTCCTACAAAAAAATCAGATATTTACGGATGCCTTTCCCGCCTAAGATGCCTATATTTTACTCAACATTTTTAATCCTGACATAGTCATGTGAAACAAATATCTAAAAGGAGTTGTTCAAATGAGCAAGGGAAAAATCGGAACCTGTCCTGAGCTGAACATCAAGATTTTTCCACCGAAATTAATTAGGGGTCAGAATGACACGCGAAGGACTCAGAATGCCGGAAGGTGAAGCGAGAATACAAACAGGGGAAATAATCAATAAGGATGTCAGAAATGAAGAAGAGCAATGAGTTGTTGAGAAAGATGTGCATCGCGGTAGTCACTTTAACATTACTTTTTGGCGCCGGCTGTGCGACAAAAGGGCAGACAGGTGCCCTGACAGGAGCGGGAGCAGGCGCCCTCATCGGCGGACTTGCGAACATGCATGGATCCTGGGGAGCTACGGCACTGATCGGTGCAGGAGTCGGTGCAGGAGTCGGGTATCTCATCGGCAACGAAGAGGACAAGAAGGATGCAGCAAAACGCCAACGGGTAACTGAAGAGGAGTTGAGGCCTCTTGCTGGAACGACCTGGCAGGTGATCAGCATTGTGCCAAAGCCCGAGAAGGAATACAAATCAATCGTTGAGCACTTCAGGCCTGACGGTAACGTTATAATGACAAAGACGAATATGGATGGAAAGGTCGAGACAATGACAGAAGATACCGCATAGTTGGGTCGACGCTCATCATCAACAAGCCGGATTACATCGAGAACACGAAGTTCAAAATCGACGGGAACAAATTGATTATCGATTACGGCAACGGGAGTGTCGTGCTGCAACGCATCAGTTGAGAGGTCTCAAGACTGATAATGACATGAGCGGTTGGTTTGTCATCCTGAGTCCTGACGAAGGTCGGGACGAAGGATCTTCAAGCGACACAAAAAGGGGGGAAAAAGAACATGATTACTTCTTCCATCTGCAGAGATAGATCAACAATCAGGTTACACATCACCAGTGCAAAGTGGGGAGAGTGTTCTATCGTCGGTGCAGTATCCTCTCCAGCAGATGCAGTCGAAGCTGCACGGTTTATATATGAGCAGATTGCTCAGATCATGATTGAACGCCGGATAGAAATTGTCCATGAGAGAATCTTCGGCAGCCTGTCTGTCGAGTCCGCTGTACATCAGTTAGGAAGGATGTACTCCGGCAGCATGCAATCTCAAACGATACCCCGGTCACCTATATCCAAGGAACTCCGCCCCGGGGTGAAGGAATCTCAGGAGTCCTCATCCATGCGGTTTCATCAGCAGAGAATGGAAGACATATCCGGACAATCATGGACGGAGATATCCCCTGTGGCCGCGGCTGGGGAAAAAACGGCAGAACATATTTAGTGCTCCAGAATATTCAGGCACCCAACATCGGGTCGTTTGAGAGAGCATCCAAGTCTGCTCAGGCTCGTCTTATGATAGAGCGCGCTGAGCGGATTCTCAGAGAAAACGGCGCGTCATACAAAGATGTTGTAAGAACATGGTTTTATCTTTCTGACATTCTTGACTGGTATGCAGGGTTCAATAAGGTGAGGAATGAGAAATATGGCGAGTTCGGCATCATGCCTGGACCGGGTGACAGACGCCTGCTCCTTCCAGCCAGCACCAGGATACAGGAGAAACGCCATCAGGTGCAGCATGCACAATGGACATACTTGCGGTTCTCAGGAGTGACGGTGCTGAACCGTCTGTAAGAAAGCTCTCGAACCACTCACAGCTTGATGCCTTCCGCTACGGCTCTGCCTTTGCCCGTGCTTCTGTTGTAAGAAATGGAAATACAGATCTCATTCAGGTTTCCGGCACTGCGGCAATTGATGAGCATGGTGTTAGCCTTTATCAGGAGACATCCGGGCACAGATCGATTGCACATTCGATAAGGTGGCGGCGCTTTTGAAACAGGAAGGCGCAGGTTTGGGGGATATCTGTTCTGCCACGGTGTTTATCAAGCATCCAAAACATGCGGAAATCTTTTATGAGATAGCTGCAGCCCGCGGACTTGAAAACTTCCCGTGCGTCTGCATCGTCGCAGATGTATGCCGGGAAGAATTGCTGTTTGAGATGGATGCCGAAGTTGTTGTGCAGAGGAGGTGATGCGGATTGACATTGATTGAAAAATCCCTCCTAACCTCCCTTTGCCAAAGGGAGGTTTTTCCCCTCTTTGGAAAAGAGGGGTGAGGGGAGATTTTCGGGTAAATATTTATTCAATTATGAAATCATCAATAACATTAAGAAAGGAGAAGCACATGAAGAACAGACTTATGATTTTCACATTCATCGTTGCTTTACTCATGTCTTTCAACGTGAATGCAGCAGAAAAGATGAAGACAAGTGGTTTTCTCAGCGATTATTCAGGAATGAAAAAAGGCCCGGAAGGAGGAGCCGACTGGGTCTATATCAAGGAAGGAGTCAACTTCGCAAACTACAACAAGGTCATGGTGGATCAGGTTACTTTCTGAAGGACGATGCGAAATACAAGGGGATAAAGCCTGAGGACATCAATGAACTGACCGAAGCCTTCAACAATGCAGTGAGAGAGAATATCGGGAAATATTATCCACTCGTTGATCAGCCCGGTCCTGATGTATTGAGGATTCAAACATTTTTCTGAAAGGTATTAATACGAAAAATATTGAAAAGGCAAACGGGGAATTTCTCGCCTCTATTATGGCAAGGCCTGATCAATGGACATCTCATTACAACATGGGTAACTACTATCTTAACCGCGGCGAACTTAAGCAGGCCGTTGCTTCATATGATAAGGCATTAAAGCTGGAACCGCGTACAGTAATGGCAATGGTGAACTCATCACTTGCTTATGCAGGGATGGGAGAAAATGATAAGGCAGACAAATCTCTCCGGAAAGCTTTGAAGATCGCACCGTATAATGCTGCTGCGAACTTTAACTTGGGGCTTCTGAAGGCCGAACAAAAAGATTTGAAAAGTGCTGAGAAATATCTCAAAGAAGCGCTGAAGTATGATCCCAGATGGCACAGGCAGCGTATAACCTCTGCATCATGCTCGCTAAAGATCGGATTGATGAGGCAATCGGATTCTGCCGGAAGGCAAGTGAAATACGTCCGGATGATCCGAAGTATGCATATACCCTTGCCTTTTTCCTGGATCGGAAGGGCGAAACAGACGAAGCAGTGAAGACGCTAAACGCTCTTCTGCTGAAGTATCCGGGGCACAGAGATGCACAAATCTCCTACGGGAGATTTCAGATAGAGGACATTACCCATTGCAAGAGAAAGGAGAAGTGAAATGAACAAGATCAAATGTCTGCAAAATATTTTTGCTATCCTACTCACCATCATGATTTTCTCTATTACAAGCATGGCAGCGGAGACTGGTGAAAAGGACACGCTCGACCGGACGATTCTTCCGATCCCAGAGCCCCAGTACCCTCATAGCACCGTGCTCGACGTCCGGAATGCCACGCCCCAGTTGCGATTCGAAGTCAAAGCACCGGCTGATGCTCCGAACGTACTCATTGGGTTGATCGATGACATGGGGTTCGGACAGTCCAGCGCATTTGGCGGGCCCATCAACATGCCGACAGTGGACCGCCTGGCCAACAACGGGCTCCGGTACAATGAGTTCCACACCACGGCGCTCTGTTCGCCCACCCGCATGGCGCTGCTCACCGGCCGTAATCATCATATGACGAACACGGGTTCGATCATGGAAACCTCTACCGCTTTCCCCGGGAATACCGGAAAGAGGCCCAATAGTGTCGCTCCGCTGGCGGAGATGCTGAGGCTGAACGGTTACAGCACTGCAGCCTTCGGCAAAAACCACGAGACTGCACCCTGGGAGGTGAGCCCCTCAGGCCCGACCGACCGCTGACCTGAACTATAAGGATACATGGCATTTGGCAGCAGGAGTCCAGTATAAGGCATCAGAGCCGCTACTTCTTTCGCTTGGTATTGCCTATGACAGCTCCATGATGGGCGACAGTGAGAGGACACCCGCGCTGCCGTTGGGTGCATCGTGGCGTTTCGGTACAGGGGCGCAGTACAAGGTGAACAAGAATGTTGATATCAGTCTTGCCTATGAGTTCGTCTGGAGCGGAGACCTTAAGATGGATGTCAACAGAGGTCCTCTGGCAGGCAGGGTGTCGGGAGAATATACAAATACCTCGATGAACTTTATCAATCTGGCATTGAACTGGAGGTTTTAGAGAGGTGGTAGTCAACAGGTAAACACAGAAAGGGGGTAAAAGGACTTGTAGGAGAAACACCTACAGAAAAATCAGATTTTTCCCGCTATTTCTTTATTGTATTCCATGATATGTTTTTATCGCAGAGAGATTTGACCTTATACTCGCAATCACAATTTTCATTGTGGGACTTGGGGAAATAAAACTTTAACAAAGGAGGTGGATATGAAGGAATTAAGAAGCAAAGGAAAACTTCAGAATAACGGTGAGGTCTTTCGGTTTTCTCGTCTCGATGTTAGCGTTGATGCTCATGCTTGCATGCGTCGCCGCTATACCTCTTGTAGTCAAGTACGCAAAAAGCGACAAGGGTTATGTTTCCACAGTTGAGGTTCCGGCCTCAGCCGATAAAGTCTATCAGACGCAATACGTGAGACTGAGGCGCGGCCTCATTTGAAGATTCTGAAGAGGGATGACACGGAGCGGTTCTGCAGATTGCTTCTGCTATTGCAAAGGAGGTGGGAAAACATTTCTTTAAAAAAAGAATTTTCTGCACAGTGAAATGAAGATCGTTAGATTGTAAGCAAGAACAATAGCAAAAAGGAGGAAATGAAACAAGAATCTCAAGAGCACAATGAAGAATAAATCGATTGGATCTATTATGGTTAAAAAGTTATTATGACAATGATTAATCAACCTGAAATAAAATTCGGCAGGCTATCAAATGATACCCTGCTGGTGAGTCTTATCGGCGAGTGGACACTTCATAAAAAACTTCCTGTCTTTGAAGATTTCCAGAAGCAGATCGAATCAAGCCATAGTGTACAACGGATTCTCTTTAATACAGAAGCCCTTACTGCATGGGACAGCGGCCTTCTTATCTTCTTAACAAAAGCTATTGATTTTTGCTCACAAAAAAATATCGGGATTGAGAAAGAAAGTTTGCCTCTGGGCATACAGAAACTCCTGGATCTTGCATCGCCGGAATATCAGCGAAAAGGGATAACCCATGGAGTTTCGCATAAATCTTTTTTTGTTAAGGTGGCAGATGTAGCGTTTAATTTCATCCGTTCCTCAAAGGAAATGATTGCGTTTATCGGTGAGGCATTTCTTGCTTTTTTGAAGCTACTGCGCGGTAAGGCAAATTTCCGCCGCTCCGACCTTTTTACTATCATTCAGGACACAGGCGCTCAATCCCTTCCTATCGTTTCACTCATCAGCGCACTTGTAGGATTGATTCTCGCATTCGTTGCATCCATTCAATTGCAATTATTCGGTGCTCAGATTTATGTTGCTGATGTCGTAGGCATCGGTATGGTTCGGGTCATGGGTGCGATCATGACGGGAATCATCATGGCAGGACGAACAGGAGCTTCATTCGCTGCACAGCTCGGCACGATGCAGGTGAACGAGGAAATCGATGCGCTGAAAACATTGGGCATATCACCTATGGAATTCCTCGTTCTGCCTCGGATGCTGGCGCTTGTCCTTATGATGCCGCTGCTCTGTCTCTACGCGGATTTGATGGGAGTACTCGGCGGGATGTTTGTCGGTGTGACGATGCTTGATCTGAATGTCATGGAATATTACCATCAGACAAAAGCGGCAGTGACTTTGACGCATCTCTGGGTAGGACTATTTCACAGTGCTGTTTTTGGCATACTTGTAGCACTGTCAGGATGTCTCAGGGGAATGCAGTGCGGACGGAGTGCCTCAGCAGTCGGATATGCTACAACATCGGCTGTTGTGACCGGCATCGTAAGTATTGTTGTCTCAACAGCGATCATCACATTCAGCTGTCAGGTACTCGGGATATAGTGCAATGGAAGAGAAAAAAGATTTTCAGAAAGAAGTGAAAATAGAGGTTCGTGATCTTGATATGGGCTACGGGAGCTTCGTGTTGATGCGCAACCTGAATTTTACCATTAACAAAGGTGACGTCTTTATTATCATGGGTGGAAGCGGCTGCGGCAAAAGTACGCTCCTGAAAGTTATCGTGGGCCTTCTTCAGCCTTTGCGCGGACAAGTTTTCTATGATGGTGTAAATTTCTGGGCGGCTGAACCGCGGGACAGGGCTCGCATTATGCAAAGGTTTGGTATCCTTTACCAGAGTGGGGCACTGTGGAGTTCCATGACCCTGGCCGAAAATGTGACATTTCCGCTTGAGCAGTATACAACCCTGAGCAAAGATAAGATCGGTGAGCTGGTGTCGTTGAAACTCGCATTGGTAGGACTTGGCGGATTTGAAGAATTCTATCCCTCAGAGATCAGCGGAGGCATGAAAAAGAGGGCAGGTCTTGCGAGAGCAATGGCACTTGATCCCGATATTTTGTTTTTCGACGAGCCTTCAGCTGGTCTCGATCCTGTAAGTGCACGGTTGCTTGATGACCTAATCATTGAGCTGAGTGAGAGCCTCAGGACGACCATTGTGGTGGTAACCCATGAGCTGCAGAGCATCTTTGCGATAGGCACCAACTCTGTTTTCCTTGACACCGAGACAAAAACGATGATCGCGTCAGGGGACCCGAAAAGACTGCTTGCAGAATCAAAAGATCCGAAAGTGATTAGGTTCTTAACGAGAGGAGAGAAAACAGTGTATGGGCAGTAAATGCAGTGCTGCAGGCTGTCATCCTGAACAAAGTGAAGGATCTATAGTTCTCAGAGAAGCAATAAACGACGAGATTCTTCGCTGCGCTCAGAATGACAGTCATAAGTCGCCATGAACAGAGAGGAGACTCTACTGCGAGGTGTCATTCTGAACAGAGTGAAGAATCTAACAGGCTGTCCAAGATGAAAATGTTTTATCTTTATATCGTGTCAAACAGAAAACACGGCGTCCTCTATACAGGCATTACAAATGATTTAGAACGCCGCGTCTATGAACATAAGCAAAAACATATTCCGGGGTTTACCAGCAAATACAATCTCACAAAATTAGTATTCTTTGAAGAAACCCATGATGTGAATGCAGTAATTGCGAGAGAGAAGCAGATAAAAGGATGGATTAATAGAAAGAAGATAAGTCTCATTGAATCAATAAATCCTCACTGGAAAGACTTGAGTGAGAGTTGGTTTGGAAACGACGATATTCTTCGCAGCGCTCAGAATGACAAGGAGGGGAATTATGGGTAAAGAGGCAAATAAGACTCTTATAGGTGTTTTTGTGGTTGGAGCGATTGCTCTGATTGTCGCTGCCGTATTGATCTTTGGCGGCGGCAAGTTTTTCAGAAAAACATATAAGGTGGTGATGTTTTTCGAGCGATCGATAAAAGGCCTCAATATTGGTTCGCCCGTGATGTTCCATGGCGTAAAAATAGGATCAGTGACAGATATAAACCTGATTTTGAATGCCAAGGACCTGTCCCTCCAAACTCCTGTTATCGTCGAATTAGATCCTCAACGATGGACTCTTGTCGGCGGTGAACGCGGCGACGTGAGGAGAATAAAAGCTCTTATCGATCGTGGTCTGAGAGCACAGCTTCAGACGCAGAGTTTCGTTACCGGACAACTTTTAATAGCTTTTGATTTTGTTCCGGATAAGCCTGCACGATATGTTGGCCTCGTAAAAGAATACCCCGAGATTCCAACGGTACCGACTTCTCTGGAGGAGCTGTCAAAGACCCTCCAGGAGCTTCCGCTGAAGGAAATCGTAACGAAGCTGGAGCTCGCGATCGATGGCATTCAGAAGCTTGTCAATGCTCCCGAAACGAGGGCAAGTGTAGAGTCACTCAATCTTACTCTAAAAAATACTCAAAAACTTGTACAGCATATTGATGAACAGATAAGTCCATTGATGTCGAGTCTTACTAAAACTTCCGACGCTGCTCATGAGACTCTGAGTGAGGCTAAAAATACAATGTCTGTGTTCCGGGACGATGCAAAAGAAACCCTTGCAGATGTACGGGATACCTTAAAACAGGCTGAAAAAACTCTCGCTACTTTTTCAGATGATTCACGTCTTGTGTATGAAATGAATAAAACACTAAAGTCCTTGTCTGAAGCAACCCGCTCGCTCCATCTTTTATCTGATTATCTTGAACGACATCCCGAAACCTTGCTCAGAGGTAAGAACAGGAATAAAGGAGATTAAAATGAAGAACTTTTATGTTAACCGTTTGACAATAGTAAGTTTAAGTTTTCTCCTCATAGTAATAAGTGGATGCGGTAGTACTCCGCCATCAAAGTTTTACACACTTCACTCACTTGGAGATCTTGACACAAAACAGCAGTCCACTTCAGCAGTTCCCGGTATCTCAGTTGGTATCCGCCAAATTGAAATTCCCGACAATCTCGACAGACCACAGATTGTGACACGGAGCAGTCTCAATGAACTGAAGATTGCCGAGTTTGATAGGTGGGCAGGTTCTCTTAGGGAAAATATTGCATCTGTCCTGGCAGAAAACCTCTCACTGTTACTCGAATCAGACCGCGTTCTCTCCTATCCATGGGATTCCGCTGTTAAAATCGATTATTGGATTACTGTGAATGTACTTGGATTGGAAGGCATACCCGGTGATCATGTCTCATTAAAGGCACAATGGACAATCTCAAACAGCAAAGAGGATAAAGAAACCGTAATACGAATATCTGATCTTAGAGAAAAAATAAGTGAGAACAGTTATGAGGCAATGGTTGCAGCCATGAGTCGGACATTCGAGAGCCTAAGCCGCGAAATCGCTTCAGAGATCAATAAGAGAAAAGATCAACAAAGGCGGTAATAAAGAAAACCTAACAAGAGGGATCGCAAAATGAAGACTTCGGATTCCGGATTGTTTTCATCGTCTAAATAGAAAGGTTAAAACATGCTAAGGATAGTTTGCAAAAGGAGAATAACATTACCCTATCTTCTCTTAATCATCTGCACGTTCTTTTTTTCTTCATGTGCTACGACGACTGTAACCGATGTCTGGAAAGACAAGGACTATCAGGGGAAGGCACAGAAAATTGTTGTAATCATGGCTGCGAAAAGTCCGGATATGAGAAACATTTCGAAGACCGGTTTGTTGCCACACTCGGAATAACGCAATCCAGAGTTATAAAATCGTTACCATGGAGCAATTACCTGATAAGGAACTGGTGAAATCGAAAATAAAAAGCACAGGGGGCAGATACTGTTCTCGTTTCAAGGCTGGTCGACACAAAGACAATTGAGTCCTATATGCCCGGACAGATATATGTGGTTCCGAGTTTTTATTATGGCTGGGGATCATAACCGCGTACTGTTACCGTGACGGCAGATCTCCTGGTCATGTATTGATCTTCGACATCTCGACTGCTGCCAGAGCCTGCAATAATGTTTATTATGACTGCAAGGGAAAATGCATAGGATGTTGTCATGATTTTGACTATGTCGAGTATGTCTGTGTCGACACATCCGGTCGCACTTTTCTGCGCTGAAAAGCAATGATTATCGGATAAGGCGAATTGTATGAAAATACTGACCACTCTGTAGTGATGGCCAGACTAACAGCGATTTCCCTGGCCGCTGCGGCGGATCCCATAATCGAATTTGAAAAGATCGCCTTTCTCTCCCGCTGGGTTCATTCAAGGAAAGTAACGCTTACTGAAGGCGAGTACCGCGAGCCTGCCGCACCGGGTCCTGCTAAAGAGATTGTAGGGGTTCTCTACCGGGGATTGAAGAAGAAATAAGCCAACGGCTGAATAAAAATAAATATTCTACCTTTGGTTTTTATCACCCGGTATAATCGGCTGTATTAAATGAACGGGCGCCTTAAGGGTTTTCTCCAGAATTCCTAATATACCAGAACCAATGGCCGATGGAGAGAGGCTGCTTACCTCAGGGTTTTCTAAATCGCCTGAGACTTTGATGGGTATGGCAACAAGGTTGCGGCCTGTTATGTTCCTGACAAGAGGGATCTTTCGCAGGACGGAATCCACGGTCTTGAAGGGCGCTACCAGTACCTTAATATCCATTTTTTTCTTAACGAGATCGACATCACCTGATCCAACTAAGTCCATTGACGGAGCATCAATGATTGCTTCTTTTAGTATGATTTTCCCATCTTCTATATCTCCTTGAAATGTGAAAGAACGATAGCTAAATCCTTCTTTTGTGAGGTCAGGAATTCCTCCCTGTAAAATTCCAGTGACATTGATCAGGGAAAGTATCTTTGATAGTATTGTAGCTTTATAAATTCTGCCATCTTTCGCACTGAAATTTATCTTTCCTTGAAGTGATTGAAGGAGTTGATCACTTTTTCCTTGTGCCATTAGGGTAGCATCAAAATCAAATCTGCCTGTAACGATTCTCTTGTTCTCAGAGAGGCAGGCAAGGGTTGGTTTTAATTCCAGTCCATGAGCATTCGGATTAAAATCACATTGCAGATTATCATGTGAAATTTTTATACTTCCCGGTGTTGGTATACCGCAAACCAAAGCCTTGGTTATGGCAATAGTTGCTATATCAGGAGTGAATGAAATGTCAGCATGCAGGGGACTTACGGTTAATTTGTCAGATATGAAATTGTTCGATTTCAACCGCAGCATTCCATATACTGGCAAGTTCCATGGATAATCTTTCTTTTTGGCATCTTTTTCTTTGCTTTCACTCTTAATCATTTTTCTCACTTGTTCCCATGTGAGTTTGTCGGCAGTGATATCCATGTCGGTCGCTACGCCTTTTTCCGTAAAGTTCAAACTTCCCCGGAGAGAAACTTCATTGTCGTCTAATTTGATTGAAGCAGATTCAACGTTAATGCGATTTGTATCAGCATTCAGAGAAATATTCTCTATGTTTAAAGGGACTTTTTCTTTCCATGGGATGACGATCTTTGCCCCTGAGAGATTGCCCTGAGCTGTTGATCTCAGGGATTTTTCACGATCAATTTCTGTACGGAAGTTTCCCTGAATAAATCCTTCAGGGATGTGTGATAGAGTTGTCAGTTTTGCAAGGGTTAAACTGTTCAGTTTTCCAACAAATGAAAGTCCTAATGTTTTCTCCCGGAGATTGAACGTTAATGTTGCACGGGATATTCCATCGTCGACAAACAATTTATTGATTGCCAATCCCTGGGGATTTTTGATTACATCAATAGAAACATCCGCTCCATTCTGTGTTTTTATATTTCCCTGGAAAAAAACATTCCCGCTTTTTTCCCATTGCAGATGAGACTGTGAAAATGAAAATCTCTGGTCAACTCTCAATGCAGGCAGCTTTATAGTATCTCTGAACCACTGTGCTGTCTGAGGCCCCATTGTACCGTTGAAGGTAATGTCTGCATTTTGAAGACCTTTCAGTGGATTTTTGAAAACACCCGATATGCTATAGGAAGAATCTAACATACTCGTCTGAGCATCAGTGAGAACCAACTGCTCTGGAGTTACTTCAAACTTTTTTGCTGTTATTGTAAGCAAGCTGGGCAGCAGGGATGAATCTATTGCAATATTCTCTGCAGAACCTATCGCTCTGAATCGCCAGTCTTGAGAATTCCGAAAAGGACCAGTAAAGTTTACTAAAGACAGTTTGACGTCACCTTTGAGAGTGGTGATGTCTTTGAGAGAGGTTTGCAGCTTGTTATATGATAAAAGCCAGCGATGAATTTCTTCAAGTGAAACAGAAGACTTTTTAGAGGTGATTTCCAGATAAGGAACATTCCCAAAAATCAGTCCAGCAGTGAGCCCGGAAAAAGTGGACCTTCCCACAGTGCCGCTCAGGTTTTTTACCTGAACTCTTTTCCCATCATACAAAAATTGTCCTCCCTTTATCTCGATAGAATAGGGGATTCGCTGATAGAGGGCTGACAGATTAAATTCTGACACTTCAACCTTCGGCTTAATCGATGCTAAACTTTCACCAAGTACCAATTTGCCCTGAGCATAACCGTTAATCTTCTGAATGCTATCCAGTTCTCTTATAAAGGCTTCATCTTTCACTACATGCTTCAGGAGATGAGACAGTTCTTCAAGATTTACCTTTGTGACTGTTTCGAGATGAAGGGGTGCATCTGCTCCTTTCAAGCCAACTTGCAATTTTCCTTTTTGCAATTGTGCATTATCGAGTTTCGCTTCTATTTTTTCTCCTTTAAGAATACCCTTTGAAATAACACATTCACTTTTGACATTCTTGAAATTGAATTGTGGTTTGGGAATGAAGATTTCACCCTGAAGCATCTGGCCTTTGATGGATATATTTTCAGTATTTCCTAAATCAGCAATCGAGCCTCCCTGGCTATGGAAAGTCATGAGTGGGACAGTTCCTCCTTTGATGTAAGTAAAAATCTCTTGCACTACGGGGGCATCAGCCAGAGAAAAAGCAGCATCCCGTGTTAAAGGGATATCAACTTCCCCGGCTTCAAGATCAAGATCGATGTCTTTAAAGGAAAGACCCTTTTGATGTAAGTGCCCTATGATCTTTATGCTTTTGGAGAAATTGGAGCTGCAGTTTACAGTAAGCTTTAATTCTTCAGGAGGGAAGACTATACGAGAGTCAATGTTCTCTAATGAGAGAAGTTTCCGATTGTTTCTGGAAAGGTTAACCTTGCCCTTTTTTATAAGGATGACAAGGTCTGGTGCATTCGATGACAGATTATTAAGTATGGCGGAGATTTTTTTCTCAACCTCTGCTATCGAGGGAGCCTCTTCTTTTTTGGGAATAGTGAATGAAAAATCAGGTGATTCAAACTGGACCTTTTCAATCCTCAACTTACCAGAAAGCAGAGGGATCAATTGAGGAAAAATCTTCAACGATTTAATAGTACCTTCAGCTTTCTCCCGGAAGGATAGTCTTGCCTGCTGGATTATGACACGAGGTCTGGGAAAGACAGATAAGTCAACTTTCTGAAACTCAATCTGACCTCCGAGTTTCTGGGACAGAATGGTAACAATTGTATCCTTAACATACTCTGTCTTGATAAATCTCGGAGCAATGATACCAAGTGTCAAAATAAGAATAATGAGAATACTCAGTATTCCCGTGAACCACAAGAGTATCTTTTTTCGCCTGCTCATGAAGTCAATACTCCCTATATTGAGTCTGATTTATATCTGATTTATAAATGTATATAGTATAAGATTATCGATAATTATTGGTGCAGATAAATATCCTTGGTGTTGTTCAACGGTTACGTATGAACTCGAAATTCCCTATAGTCTTGTTACAGGGTTACCATATTCTTGTCATTCTGGCTTGTCCAGAATCTTTCTTAAAAAGGATTCCCGACAAGCGGGAATGACAACAACTACTTTCCCGTATAAAGCTGGATCACAATGTTTCAGTACCCTGAGGTCTTGTCACAGGGTTCTTTATTTTTATCTTAATAAAGAAGGACAGAGCAGGGCAGTTCTAAGGAATCTTTAAAAAATCGAGGATGCTGAAAACTGACTTCACTGCTTCGGAATCATCAGGAAGCTGAAATATCGGTTTTCCACGAAGGTCATAATCGAATACCATGTTGTCCTGAGGCACAGTTCCTGCAACGGAAAGCCCTAAGTTCTCTGCGAGACTCTTCAGTTCCTCCCCCTCGTCTCCAGATACTCTGTTGATAATGAGAACTCGCCTGTTAATCTCAAGACCGAGTTCATCAATCAAACCATTAATCTTTTTAGCTGTCTGGATACCTCTTACTGTTGGATCACTCACAACTAAAAGTACATCAACCTTATGAGTTGTCCTTCTGCTCAGGTGCTCCATTCCAGCTTCATTATCTATAACAACATACGGGTATGTTTCAGAGAGCTTGTCTGTATATTTCCTCAGGATATTGTTTGCAGCGCAATAACATCCTGGCCCTTCGGGTCTTCCCATAACGATCAAATCAAATCCCTTTGACTCAATGATTGACTGCTGAACCTGATACTCTAAGAGCTGCTCCATTGACATGCCTCCAAGTCTCTCAAGCCCACTTCTTACTGCCTGGAGTGACTCTTCTCTCAATCTCCCTATCGTTGTAGGGACATCAATTCCAAGGGTTTCATTGAGGCAGCTATTGGAGTCCGCATCTACTGCAAGGATAGGTCCCTTTTTTCTCTCAATAAGATAACGCACCGTAAGTCCGGCGATACTTGTTTTTCCCGTGCCACCTTTACCAGCCAATGCGATGACAAATGCCATATATTTATTATAAACATTATTGAATTTTTTCATGTAATGAAGGAAAATAAAAGAGATGCAAGAAACGGTGAATTGGAGGTTTTCCCAATAGAAAATTTATTTAGTTTTTTCATGAAGCATTTGTTATACACTCTCACCATCCTTCTTGTGCCCTCTCTCATAAGTCCAAGTCTGAGTTTGGCTGAAGCGAAAAATAAAACACCCGGATATGTCGGCTCATTGGCCTGTAAAAGCTGTCATGAAGAGGAGTATAAGAGTTTTATAACCTATGCAAGAAAAAGCAACTCCTTTAAGAGCATTGAGAGGGTGAAAAAGGAATTAACCGAGGAGGAGATTAAAGGTTGCTATCACTGCCATACTACCGGCTATGGCAAGCCCGGAGGTTTCGTCAGTCCTGAAAAGACACCTCATCTGAAGAATGCTGGCTGTGAGGTGTGTCATGGACCTGGTGAGTTCCATGTTAAGACAAAGGATTCCCGGGATATCAAGAGGCGAATGACCAAAGAAGACTGCGAGTCCTGTCACACTGAGGAAAGGGTCAAGGCCTTCAGATACAAACCCATGATTCATGGCGGGGCTCATTAAAAGTGACAAGTGGAAAGATAAAAAGAAGAATGATCAAAGAGGGTTTAGTCGTTTTTTATCAGATAGGTTTTTTTCAGTGTTGATAACTAATCACTATTCACTGTTCACTGTTCACTAAAAAAGGAGATAGGGTGTTTGGTTTTATAAGAAAGCGGTTGGGCTATAAGATAATGGCTGCTATGCTCATTATTATATTGCTGGTTCTGGTGGCTGAAATCTATATGAGGATATACTTCGGGACCAAAGATAGGTTAGAGATAGCGTCCACGATTAGCAGGGAGCTAGCTGATTCAGTCTATGCAGGTATAAAATATCCCATGGAAAGGGGAGACAGTGAGGCTATTAAAAGAGAATTATTAGACATCAGGAAAAAGGCAAAAGATGTTGAGGTATTTATCTGTGATTTTGATCAGGAGATAGTCTATTCCACACATGAGGATAAGGTAAAGACCATTGTAGCAGATTCTATTCAAAATAAAGCCGCTTTGCAGACCTTAACCGAGACTTTAAAGACAGGGGTTGAACCACGCTTTGATCCACGGAAGCCTCGTGAGGATGTTGTAGCCGGGAGAAGATATCTTGTGGTCATCCTGCCCATCCTGAACCAAAAGGACTGCTATCACTGTCATGGTTCTTCCAGAAAGGTTATCGGAGGTTTGGTGATAAGGTATGATGCTGAGCGAACCTATGCTCAAGTTGTTGCCCAACGAAACCGAACTTTAGTGATAGCTATATCCCTCCTGCCTATCGCAGTTGTCCTCATCTATATCATGGTGACTCGATTGGTAAGGCATCCTGTGGAGAGTTTAGCTGAGAAGGCAAAGAAGTTTGCAGAGGGAGATATGTCTGTATCCGTGGCTGTAAAGACAGAGGATGAGATTGGTGTTCTCGGCAATACCTTCAACTATATGGTCGAAAGTGTCTCTTCCTACAGTAAAAGATTAGAGGAAGAGATTGAGAGAAAAACAGTCCTCTTGAATGAAAGGACCCGTCTCTTAGGTCTCTTGGAAAGGGCTAACAGAGAACTGAGGGAGCTGGATAGGCTGAAATCCACTTTCTTGGCAAACATGTCTCACGAACTCCGCACGCCCATGAATGCCATAATCGGTTACACAGAACTCTTAATAGACAGGATTGATGGTCCTGTCAATGAAGAACAGGAGAAAAGCCTCACAAGGGTTGCTACGAATGCCAGACATCTCCTGCAATTGATTAATGACGTCCTCGATATATCCAAGATAGAAGCAGGAAAGGTAGAATTAGCAATAAAGGAGATCGACCTGAAATGGCTCATCGATTCTGTCATCCCGACCTTTGAACCTTTAATAAAACAGAAGGGTCTTTCCCTTACCATTAACATTGATGAGGGCTTGCCTTTAATCTATGGAGATGAGGACAGGATTAAACAGATTTTGATAAACCTCATATCCAATGCGATTAAGTTCACCCATCAGGGAGCGGTTACCATAGGCGCTAAACTTTCTGATCGGGGTATAAAACCTGGAGAGCTTCCGCTCTTTGCGGAGATCTGTGTGGAGGACACAGGGATAGGGATAAAGGAGGAGGATATCGGGAGGATCTTTGATAAGTTCGTCCAGGTTGATCTTACTACGATACGTCAGTATGAAGGTACCGGTCTCGGCCTCAGTATTACAAGGGGATTAGTGTCATTGCATAAAGGTATGATATGGGTGACGAGTAAATATGGTGAGGGCAGTAAATTCTGTTTTACCCTTCCTTTGAAGAAAGAGATACTGGAGAAGCCTGCTAAGCGAGTAATAGAACCAAAAATGGCTGAAGCCCTGGCTGAGTATTTTGGAATGCCTGCTGAGACCTTTTTGAAAGAGCCTGAATATGCTGGACAACCAATAAGATGCTGGGAATATGTGCGTTGTGGTCAGCCCAGCTGCCCTGCTTATGGAAGTAAAGAAAGCAGATGCTGGTTAATCCTCGGAACCCATTGTACCGGCATGAAAATAGCTGCCTATCCAGAAAAGGTAGATTTCTGCAAGGGCTGTGAGGTCATTAAGAGCCTCTTACTTAAAGCTGAAGAGGAATCTAAGATAGAAAAAGCTGAATCGCGCAAAGGGGAGGAAGTTACGAAAAAGACGATTTTAGCTATAGATGACAATCCAGAGTCTATTGATATCATGAGGAAATATTTAGGAGAGGATTACAATGTCGTTGGTCTTCTGAGTAGTGAAAAGGCAGTAGAGAAGGCAAAAGAGATTAGGCCTCTTGCTATTACCTTAGATATCTTGATGCCGAAAAAGGACGGATGGCAGGTGCTCAGGGAGTTAAAAGATACTCCTGAAACCCAGGATATTCCTGTCATCATACTCTCCATCGTTGAGGACAGGAAGTTGGGCTTTAGTCTCGGTGCTGCAGAATATATTTTGAAGCCAGTTGAAAAGGAGGTTTTACTGAGAAAACTCAGAACCCTGGAAAAGACAAGGAAGGTAAAAAGGGTTTTAATCGTTGACAATGAAGCAGTTACTGTTAGATTAATAGGGAATGTCTTGAAAGAAATAGGGTATCCAGTAACAGTAGCTTATAATAGCAAGGACGCTATCAAATCCATCCATGATTTCAGGCCTGACCTTATCATCTTAAATCTGACAATGCCAGAAATGAGTGGGTTCGATGTTGTTGAACACCTCAAGACAGCAGAAGGGATCAGGGATATTCCTCTCATCCTCCTTACCCATAAAGACCTGACGGAAAAAGAGATCGATGACCTGAACGGCATGATCCAAGGGATTTTAAACAAAGGAGTGCTTACCAAAGAAGACCTTCTAAAGGAAATCAAGGAAACAATCAGCAAAGTCAGTGAAGGGCAATGAAGGTTTTTTTCTTTTCCTTCTCCTTCTTTCTCTTTACATCAAATGCCTGGGGATATGTGCCCCACGAATATCCTGCAATTTACACTCAGCAGCTTGGAAGAATATTTCTCCTTCTCGCATTTATCTGCGTTGTTTGGGTTGTTGTCCGTAATCGTCTCTATAAACAGAAAGGCTGGAGATACCTTTTTCTCTCTGTGATTTTTTTTATCTTGTGGGATCTGGATGTGTTTATTGGCCGCACTGCAGAACTTATTAATCCGCCTCAGACAATAGGGAACATAGAGGGATGGCAGTATTTCACAAGAGATATAATAATTGAACGTCTGGTGTATCTTTATTACATTGGAAGGCTCGATTTTCTCTTATTGAATATCGCAATGTTGCTTTTTTATCTGGGGCTGAGAGAACTTTTGAAGAAAGGCGAGGAAGGGGAAAGATCCTCAGTTCCTGTAACTGCTGTGTTACCTCTGTTGCCAATTTTAATTAGCGATATGATAGGCAACATTGTCTTCATCGTGCTGTCAATAATGAGCTTTGTCACCAGTATTCAACTCTATCGAAAGGAAAGAGAGAATGTATTATGGAATTATATGGTATGGCTTTCTTCATCCTGGGTTATGTTTTCCCTTTCCAGGTCTTTCGGCCATATCCTGAGACATATCCTTATACCTACAGGAAACCAGGATATCTGGAAGTTTTTTGAGCCGATTACCGGAAGTTTTAATACTTTTGCTCTTTTCTTGGTAGGTTCTGTAAGTCTTTTCTTTATATGGATATACAGATCATATCTGGAGATATCCGAGGATAAAAGAGATTTAGAGAACCTGGTTGTAGAAAGGACGCAATTCATAGAACAATTAGAGAAAGATAAAATTGAGCTTAAGGAGCTGGACAAGTTAAAATCTGCTTTCTTGGCGAACGTCTCCCACGAACTTCGGACTCCTATGAATACTATCATCGGCTACACCGAATTATTATTGGACAGGGTTGATGGCCCTGTCAATGAAGAACAGGAGAAGAGCCTCAAAAAGGTTGCCACGAATGCCAAACATCTTCTTCGATTGATCAATGATGTCCTCGATATATCCAAGATGGAGTCAGGGGAGGTAGAGTTGGAGATAAAGGAGCTCGACCTGAAATGGCTCATCGACGCTGTCACTCCGGCCTTTGAACCTTTAATAAAACAAAAGGGACTGACTCTTACTGTTAACATTGATGAGGGCGTGCCTTTTATCTATGGAGATGAGGAGAGGATTAAACAGATTTTAATAAACCTCTTATCTAATGCCGTTAAGTTCACCCATCGGGGAGGGATTACGATAAGTGCTAAACTTTCCGAGCGGGGTATAAAACCTGGGGAGCCACCAATATTTGCAGAGATCTGTGTAGAGGATACAGGGATAGGGATAAAGGAGGAGAATCTCAGCAGGATCTTTGAGAAGTTCTTCCAGGTAGACCCCTCTTCAGTGCGCCAGTATGAAGGCACTGGTCTTGGCCTCAGTCTTACCAAGGGACTGGTTTCATTGAACAAAGGCATGATCTGGGTAACGAGTACCTATGGGAAGGGCAGCAGATTCTGTTTTACTCTTCCTTTAAAGGAAGAGATATTCGAGAAACCTGCTGAGTCAGCAGGAGAACTCAGCATGACGAGCAGGAACGTTTAAAGGCAGATGAAAAAAAATCCTAAATCTCAAATCCTAAATTCTAAACAATATCAAAATGTTAAAAAAGTTTAAATGGCAAAGCTCAAATTTCAAACGTTTTTGACATTTGGATTTTGAAATTTGGATTTTATTTGGTATATGGATTTGTTTTGGATTTAGAAATTAGAATTTAGAGTTTGGATCATCGTTTATAGTGTTATTATAGTATGGTATAAATGGCATAATAGGGAATATGGAAGATAGAGGAAAAGGTTTGCCAAAGAGGGTACTGATAGTCGACGATAATCAGGATAGCCGGGAACTGGTAGTCAAGGTATTAAAGAACAAGGGTTATGAGATGATTGAGGCTACTGATGGGGAAGAAGCAATAGAAAAGGCTGTGGGAGAAAGGCCGGACCTCATCCTGCTGGATATCTCAATACCCAAGCTTGATGGATATGAGGTTACGAGGAGGTTGAAGTCCCGGGAGGAATTTAAAGAAACCCCTATCGTGGCCTTAACTGCTCATGCAATGAAGGGAGACAGGGCAAAGGCACTTGAGGTGGGCTGTGAAGGATACATCTCCAAACCCATTAATATCCGTGAGTTGCCTGATCAGGTAAAGTCTTATTTAAGAGGCAAATGGGAAAGCATCTATGGTGGAGAAAAAGAGTAAGATACTGATTGTTGATGACGCTGTTGACACGGTGGAGCTTCTCAGAAAGAGGTTCCACTCTGAAGGATATGACACTGCAGAAGCCTACGATGGTGAAGAGGCTCTTCAGAAGGTCGAAGAATACAATCCTGATTTAATTGTCCTCGATGTCATGATGCCAAAATTAGATGGCTATGAGGTCTGCCGGAGACTTAAAACAGATGAAAACAGAAAATATATTCCTGTCCTTATGCTTACTGCAAAGGGAGAGGTTGAGAATAAGGTAAAAGGACTGGAAATAGGCGCTGATGATTACTTGCCAAAACCATTCGATTACAAAGAACTTTCTGCGCGGGTTAAATCACTCCTCACAATCAAGGCAGCACGTGAAAAATTGGTTGAGGAGGAGAAGACGGTGGCTCTGGACAAGATGATGGACGAGGTTGCACACGAGATCAGAAATCCCCTTGTCTCTATCGGGGGGTTCACAAAAAGGGTGTATGACAGGCTTCCTGAAAATGACCCGAACAAGAAATATCTCGAGATGATTATGGACGAAGTGTCGAAGCTGGAAAATATGGTAAAGCAACTCATTGAGCTTAAGACGATGGCTGTTTGTTTCCTGGAGAATATAGATACCAATGAAGTCATCACAGAAGCCCTTTCAGCATATGAAGATGAATTTGCAGAGAAGGGCATTGTCGTACAAACACAGTTGATAGATAATCCTCCCCGTATATCAGGTGATAAAGAACAATTGAAAGTAGCAATCTCTAATCTTGTCAAAAATTCCGTAGAGGCGATGCAAGAAAGTCCTAAGATTTTGAAAATTGCAACTTCGATAAGCGATGGACGTATGGTGATAGAGGTGACTGATACCGGGAAGGGGATACCGAAAGATAAACTGAAAAGTATCTTTCACCCCTTTTATACCTCAAAGATATACGGACCAGGGCTTGGCCTTACCTTCACACTCAAGATCATTCAGCAACACGGAGGAACCATTTCTGTAGAGAGCGAGCCAGGAAAAGGAACCACGTTAACAATACGATTGCCCATTAGGAAAGCCTGATCATCTCTTTCAGCTTTTTGCTAACCTCAGGGTTCTCAACCGTGCGATTTCTTCCTGATAGCCGTAAATATGAGCGCCAGCACTGTAGGCATACATAGGTCCGTTCTTGAGAGATGTTTCCCCTGCAACAAACTGTTTTAAAAGCTCTATCCCGCCGAGGTTTGTCGGTAACCCTGCCCACAGATCCCATGACCTGAAGTAAGCGCTCACGGTTAGTACTGGCTCATTATTTATAGGTAAGACCTTGAAGTCCAGCAACCTCAGACACGGTGGATCGAGTTTTCCATCGTTGCCATAGCATATATCAAGGTCGTCAGGTGTTGCTATTTCGATAACAGCTTGATTCGTAAATGGGGTCTCCTTGAGTATTTCCATAACGCGTTCAAGTTGTGTGCCGCCCTTAAGCATTCTGTTATGAATCCTGCTTGCATACCGGTAAGTCTCATTCTCAGCCAGTTCAGGATTCATGAGGTAGTTTGCAAAATAATCCTCGATATATTCTTTCGTGGTGGGGGCAGGTATGTTTGAGTTGGGTGGCATGGTTGGTATCATGTCGTAATAAGGATGCTCAATATACACTGCAATGCCCGGATACTGCAGCCGATACTGTTCATTCTCAAATGAGCCTTTCTGTATTGTCTGCGCATAGGCATGATCAAAGAGGTTGTAAATAAGCTGGAACCAGGCGTCAGATATGGTTTTGGCCATCACAAAAAATGGAAGCATTTTCTTTCCCCCTTAGTTATTGATAGGTCTTAGTTTATCATCTCAATCGAATGTATTGGAAGAGGAGAATCCAATGATAGCATTTCCTTTTCTCTGATAAAATTCAGATTGATCATTAGCGCTTTCCATAGCTTTGATTTACAATGATATTCAGTAATCCCCCTACATTCCCCTTTAGGGGGAGTAGCGGAATATATGAAATTCTTCTCATGACCAAAGAATAAACTAAAACCTACTTTTTTAATCAAAGAATTCCTTGAAGCCCTGCTTCGGGGTATAATATTTTTATTCTGTTTGTCATTCCCGCTTGCCGGGAATCTTTCTTTGATACAGAAAGATTCTGGACAAGCCAGAATGACAGACTCGACACCTCGCAGCTCTGCTGCGGGGTAATTCATTCCGCCTCAGGCGGAGGGGAAAGGGGAGAATATGCCAATATATATTGAATCTCGGGAAAGTTTTCAACAGAGGCAAGGCATGTCAGAATTAAGGCAAGAAGAGGTTATGAGAATTTTACCTGAAAAAAAAGTTCGATTCTCTTCTGAGGAGATGATAAAATAGTTTGGTTTTCAATGAAGAGGAGGAAAGCATGAAAGTAGCTGATATCATGACCCGAGAAGTGTATACGATCGGGCCAGACAATACCTTGAAGGAATGCGCAGAAGTCCTTGACAAGCATCACGTGAATGGCCTCATTGTTGTAGAAAAAGAAAAGGTTGTAGGAGTAATCACAAAAGCTGATATTTTCAAAGCAATCCTGCCACGCTATCCCGATATTATTGAGGAAGAACGATATGTGTCAGATATTGAGTATGTCGAAGAACGCGCACATAAGCTTTTCGAAATGGGAGTAAAGGATATTATGGGGGCGCCTCCCATTACAGTCAATAGCAACATGCCTATTATTAAGGCTGGTTCAACAATGATCCTCCGCAGGGTAAAACAGGTTCCTGTTGTGGATAAAGGGAAGCTTGTGGGTATTGTTACCCTGACCGATATTATTAACAATCTTATTAAGAAGATTAAGTAGGTAGCACATTATCGGATTCTACAGGTATTCCTTGGCTACACATTGTAGTAGGCTCTTCTCTTATTCCCCTCTTTGGCAAAGAGGGGAAGGGGAGATTTTATGAGTCATGAATACTTCAATTTCTTTATAAAATCCCCCTTTTCCCCCTTTGCTAAAGGGGGATTCTCCATACATTTTCCTGAAGAACTTTTATTTAAAACCATGTTCTTTTGAAGGGAAAATACCCTTTTCTACTTCTTCTTTATAAGTCGTAATAGCCTTTAAGACCTCGTCCCTCAAATTTACATATCTCTTAACAAACTTGGGCGTGAATCTCTCGAATAGTCCCATAACATCATGGAGGACGAGTACCTGCCCGTCACAATAGGGGCCAGCACCTATACCGATAGTAGGGATTGTAACCTCTTCAGTTATCTTTTTCGCAAGACCCATCGGCACTGCTTCAAGCAAGACCGAAAAGGCACCTGCGTCTTCAACGATGTGTGCCTCTTCAATTAATCTCTTTGCAGACTCTTCAGTCCTGCCCTGGATTTTGTATCCACCCATCCTGTGGATTGACTGAGGTGTGAGCCCAATATGCGCCATAACAGGCATGTCTGACCTTGTCATTGCCCTGATATGCTCTGCTACTTCAGCGCCGCCTTCAATTTTAACAGCAGAAGCACCTGCCTCTTTTAAAAATCTACCTGCATTTCTGACAGCCTCCTCGACACTTGCCTGGTAGGACATAAAAGGCAGGTCACCGATAACCATTGCATTCTTGACAGCTCTTGAAACAATCTTTGTATGATAGATCATCTCATCCATGGTAACGGGAAGGGTATTTTCAAGACCCTGAACTACCATGCCTACAGAATCGCCGACAAGGATTGCGTCAATACCTGCCTCGTCAACTATTCGGGCAAAGGGATAATCATATGCAGTGAGCATGGTGATCTTCCTCTGCTCTCTCTTTTTCCTGAGAAGATCATTGATCGTTATCTTTGCCATATTCGAACCTCATTTTTAGTGTTACTAATAAGACCATAAGTAAAGTCACATACCTTTTGCTATTCTGTCATGCTGGCTTGTCGTTCGACTGAGCTCACGCCGAAGTCCAGCATCTTTCTTCAAGAAGGATTCCAGACAAGCTGGAATGACAGATAATGTGGTCTTACTTATGAACTCCTTAGTAATTCTAACATAAGGTTTATTAAGAATAGTTTTTATTGGAAATCGTGTGGCATATAATCCCATAGTAAAGGGGAAATATATCCTCCTCTTTTCTAAAGAGGGGGAGGGGGAGATTACTAAACTGAAAATAATACTTACAAGAATGCAGAAAAAAAATATGGCTGAAAATTTGCAATCCCCCTACATCCCCCTTTAAAAAAGGGGGAGATTAACAGGTATTATTGTGCTGTCAGTCAAAATGATCAGCATGGTTTTTATTTCAAAGTGAACCGTATCCTGAATGTAGCCCCTTTCTCACTTCCATCAACAAATATGCTTCCTCCATGGGAAACGATAATCTTCTGAACGATTGAAAGGCCGAGGCCTGTGCCTCTATCTTTTGTTGTGAAAAAGGGAAGAAAGATCTTGTCCACTATGTCTTCTGCTATACCAGGGCCGGTATCAGACAGGGAAACCTCGGGAAAATCTCCTGTTGCGAACCTTATGGTGAGGTCTCCTCCTGCTGGCATGGCCTCAACAGCATTCTGAATAAGGTTTGTGAATGCCTGTCTCAGAAGAACCTCATCACCTTTTATGATGGGCATCCCTTCAATATCAAGGTGCGTCTTAATATTATTTCTTCCACTTACAAGGGTAACAACGCAATTCTCTATAATCTTTTTCAGGTCAACATCAGATATAGCGAGTTCAGCAGGTTTTGCAAAGGAAAGGAAATCAGAGATAATTCTGTTCATAACATTGATCTCCTTCGTAATAGCTTCAACAGTGGATTGTAAAGAGTGATCAACCTTTTTTGATAGGAGTTTTGTATAACCTGCAATTACTGCCATGGGATTTCTTAACTCATGCGCGATTCCTGCAGATATCTCGCCAAGGCTCGAAAGTCTCGACCTTAATTCCATCTGAACCTCCAATGCCTTGAGATGCGTTAGGTCCGTAAAAACAAGTATCTGGCCTATCGTCCTGCCTTCTTTGTCCTTTAAAGGGGAAAGAGTAAGTCCTAACCAGATTCTCTTGCCCGATGGTGTTGTGTAACTTATCTCTCCCCTTTCTATAATCTTCTTATTGTTGAGGAGATCTGTTATTGGCTTATTCAATACCTCTGTATGAAATCTCCCGAGGAATGTTTCTCTTTTTACTTCAAGTATCTTTTCAGCAGAAAAGTTAATCTTCGTAATCCTGAGTTCCTCATCAAAACTCATCACTCCACTTGGGACGCTCTGTAGTATGTTTTCGTTGTATCCTTCAATGATTACTGCCCTGTCTTCAGCCTTCTGACGCAGAACTTCAAGCTCTCTTTCCTTATCTTTAAGTTTTGATACGAGTTCATGAAATGTGTCAACGACAAAACCGACTTGTGATACATCTTTTATCTCAGTTTTTTTCTTATCACCATAAAACCTGAGAATTGCCTTAAGGATATAAAAAATCACCAGGACACCAAGGAAGAATATAAGAGAAAATAAAAATAGTATTTCAGGCGTCATTTGATTATCTGCCTCCGATATACCAGGAGAGTATCTCCTGACCGAAAAAAAGGGTAATGACTGTTCCGAGTGCGAGGAATGGACCAAAAGGAAGTTTTGTCATTCTGTCTTTACCTTTTGAAACCATGAGCAGTATTCCAAAAATAGACCCTGTGAGGCTTCCGAGAAACGTTGTCAAAATTACTGTCTTCCATCCCATCAGAGCGCCTACCATGGCCATCATCTTAACATCTCCGCCTCCCATAGCCTCTTTTTTAAAAATAGCTGAGCCAATGAGAGCCACGAGATAAAAGAGCACAAAACCCGTAATCATTCCTATAAGAGATCCTTTCATTCCAAGCAATGAGGACCTTGCAAAAGGGTCTGGAAGGAGAAAAGAACCTGCTAAAAACCCTATGGGGATACCTGAAAGTGTGAGCCTGTCAGGTATGATCTGAAAATCTAAATCTATGAAGGTTATAACGATAAGGGATGACGAAAAGATAAAATACACCACGGTATGCCAGCCAAAATCAAATCTCCATAAAATCAAAACATATAATACTGCATTCAACAGCTCGACAAGAGGATACCGAAAGGATATCTTTGCTTTACAGAACCGGCACTTACCACCAAGGAATATATAACTTACGATTGGAATATTATCACATGGTTTGATAGGGATATTACAGGAAGGACATCTTGAGGAAGGCATGATTATCGATAATCTTCTTGGTATTCTATATATACAGACGTTGAGGAAGGAACCAACAACAAGACCAAA
>CAZLFE010000007.1:30364-31786 GCA_964558725.1 uncultured Nitrospiraceae bacterium
GAGCTGCTTATTTCTGAAGCCTTCTTTTTTGTTGATTCTATTTCACTGTTGATTCCCTCAAGTTCACTCAGGGCATCTGCAATAACCCTGTCTTTCAGAATATACCTGTCAGGATGTCCTTTTAGTTCGTAGATGCGTTGACCTATTGTTTTCATCAGCTCATCCCTTCTTTTCTTCATCTGCTCTGATTGATAAAGAAGTTTCATCACAGAATACTCTATCTTAAGCCTGTCCGAAAGTAATATCGAGAACCATTTTATTTTTTCGATTCCCCTGTCGAAATTCTCTTTTAATTTCTTCCACATAATTTATGCTCCTAAACAAATCCCCCTCAATCCCCCTTTGCTAAAGGGGGACTCAGGGGGATTACCTTTCATCGATTTTGTACTTTGCTTAAAGTTCATTATATTTACCCCGTTTTAAATAACTCAGTTTTCCCTTCCCAGAATCTCTCGAGAGATCTTCTCAATAACGGAAATCCTTTCAGATAGGGATCTTTCTCAATGAGATTGAAGGCTTCCCCTCTTGATATATTGAGAAGCTTTGCGTCCCTGACAATATTGGCTATCTTTAGGTCAGGCATGCCTGACTGGCGTGTTCCAAAGAACTCTCCTGGCCCTCTAATATTCAGGTCTTCCTCTGCTATCCTGAATCCATCATTACTCCTGACCATGATATCGAGTCTCCTCCCCGCATCTTCGCCATAGGGTTCATATGCCACCAGTGTACAGCGGGAACGTTGTGAACCTCTGCCCACTCTTCCCCTGAGCTGGTGAAGTTGAGAAAGTCCAAACCTCTCAGCATGTATTATAAGCATAAGCGTTGCGTTTGGCACATCAACTCCAACTTCTATTACTGTCGTACAGACCAGTAAGTCCAATTCTCCTTGCTTAAAGGATGTCATTATTTCTTCTCTTTCCTGTGCCTTGATCCTCCCATGAATTAATCCGACCCTCAATTCAGGGAGTGACTTCTCAAAGGCATGCTTACCTCTCATGGCTGACCTGAGGTCTGTTTTTTCTGATTCCTCTATTACTGGATACACAGCATAAACCTGCCTGCCTCTTCTTGTTTCCTCTCTGATGAAACTATATATAGCATCTTTCTGCTTTGGACTGAATAAAAGGGTTTCAACAGGCGTTCTGTTTGGAGGGAGCTCATCAATGATGGAATAATCGAGGTCACCATACAGAGTAAGTGCAAGGGTCCTCGGAATGGGAGTGGCTGTCATGACAAGGACATCAGGGTTGGCAGCTTTTTTCCTGAGTAGGGCCCTCTGCATTACACCGAATCTATGTTGTTCGTCTATTACCACGAGACCGAGGTTCTTGAATACCACCCCTTCCTGGATAAGGGCATGGGTTCCTACAACGATATCAACATTACCCGAGGCAATCTCACTGAGGGGTTTATCCTTTATAC
>CAZLFE010000007.1:31796-37423 GCA_964558725.1 uncultured Nitrospiraceae bacterium
TTTATACTCCCTGTCAACAAACAAATTTTTAGGCCCAGGTCTTCTACAATGGTGTGAATATTAATGAAGTGCTGTTCAGCAAGTATCTCTGTCGGCACCATAAGAGCTGACTGATATCCACATTCAGCAGCAACCATCATGGCCATCAGGGCAACAACGGTCTTTCCGCAACCTACATCACCCTGAATGAGTCTGTTCATGGGATGGGGTCTTTTCATGTCCATGAGTATTTCATTGAATACCCTTTCTTGTGCCTTAGTAAGCTTGAAGGGAAGCATCTCAATAAGCCTTCTTAGAAGCCTGCCCTCATGATTAAAGGTTATTCCTTTTTCGAGCACAATCCCTCTTTTCATCAGGGCAAGCCCAAGCTCGAGCATGAAAAGTTCATCAAAAGAAAGCCGTGTGTGAAATTCACTCGTTCCTCTGTTGAGAAGTCCTATGTCAACATTCGAGTCAGGAAAATGGACACCTGAGAGGCTCTCAGAGAGACCGGGAAGACCATTTCTCTTCAGGATTTCTCCAGGGATCGGGTCACAGACATCCGTAATACAGGTGTTGATTAAATTGAACATGATAGACCTGATCTGTCTGACACTAAGGCCACTGGTAGTTCTATAAACAGGCACAACTCTGTTGGTATGGATAAAAGAATCATCCCTGGATTGAGTTGTCATGACATCACCTATGATCTCGTACTCTGGGTTATCCATCTCAAATCCGATTCCCAAATAAGGATTCCTCTTTACCGTACCACACAGCATTACTTCCTGCCCGACCGTAAAATTATTTTTCATGAAAGGCTGGTTGAACCACTTACCTTTTAGGAGACCACTTCCATCATTGATGGTAAGTTCAAAGAGCTTCAGATTTCTTTTAGGAAGCCTTTTTACTTCAGCAGAAATAACCCTTCCCGAAACAGTCTCAACAGTGCTGTATTGCAGGTCGCTTATCTTTTTAAGGTTACTTCTGTCTTCGTATCTGTAAGGAAGGTAATACAAGGCATCGTTAACTGTCTTGATGCCGAGGCGGCTTAATAGTTTGACCCGCTGAGGTCCTACACCCTTGATATACTGTATCTGAAAATCTGATAGGTCTTTACCCCGTTGCATAAAAATATAGACATAAGCCAGTTAAAGTGCTAATTAGAGTGAATCCTGGATATTATGATTTATTATTTGATCTTTTGCAACGGGGTTTAGCCATCAACAGAAGGAGGAGAGGGTGTTTTGTCTGCCTCCTCCGTTCTCATTTTTGAGTACTCACTTTCACTCAATATATCAATATCCCAGCCTGTCAGCTTCATAGCGAGTCTGACATTCTGACCTTTCTTGCCTATAGCAATGGAGAGTTGATCGTCACTAACAACAACCATAGCAGTTTTGTCTTCCTCGTTAATCCCTATCCTCTCGACTGAAGCAGGGCTCAATGCCCTTGCAATGAGCATCCTCGGGTCCTCTGTCCAGGGGATAATATCTATCCTCTCTCCTCTGAGTTCGCGTACTATTGACTGAACCCTTGTTCCTTTCATGCCGACACAGGCGCCTACAGGGTCAACAGACGCATTTTTTGAATAGACGGTAAGTTTTGTTCTTTCACCAGGTTCCCTCACGATGTCTTTAACTACTACAAGCCCCTCATTGATTTCCGGGACCTCCATCTTGAAGAGGGCAGCAACAAATTGCGGGTTCGTCCTTGAGAGTATTATCGCCGGCCCTTTTGTTGTAATCCTTACATCTTCAATAAATGCCCGTACTGTGTCGCCCCTTTTGAGAGTTTCGTTGGGGAGGGACTCTTTTATCGGAAGAAAGGCCTCTGTTTTTCCGAGGTTAAGAAAATACATCCCTTTTTCCCTCCGCATGACCTGACCACTTACAACGGTGTTTACCTTGTCTTTAAACTCGCTGTAGATCGCATCCCTTTCAGCCTCTCTTACTCTCTGGAAGATTACCTGCTTGGCTGTCTGGGCAGCTATTCTGCTAAAATCATGGAGGTCCAGAGGAATGTTGACCATATCTCCTTCATTCCCATCCGGGAGGATCTTTCTGGCCTCCTTGAGAGAAATTTCTTCATTGTTATTCATGACCTCGGATACAATTTTTTTTGTTTCAAAGGCAATGATATCACATGTCTTCGGGTCTATTTTGAGGTCTATGTTAGTCCTCCCACCGAACCTTTTCCTCGTGGCAGAAAGAAGTGCAGACCTGAGGGCTTCAATCAAGATCTCCCTCGATATCCCCTTTTCCCTGCTTATCTGGTCTATGAGATAGCAGAGTTCTTTTGGCATTATATTTCAACCTCCAGTCTTGCCTTTGATATCTTATCGTATGGTATGTCTATTTCCCTGCCATGAACTAAGAGCTTTAAAAAGTCACTGCTAACATTTAAGATCCTGCCTACAAAAAGGTTCTGGTTTTCTATCTTCTCTATCGTTATTATTCGAGCAAGTTTACCAATATTTTTCTCAAAATCTTTCATCTCTCTCAGAGGTCTGTCGAGCCCGGGGGAAGAAACCTCGAGGGTATATGATGCTGGAATCGGATCTTCAACATCAAGGATAGCTTCAAAGCTTCTGCTGAACCTCTCACAGTCATTGAGGGTAATACCACCTTCCTTATCGATCATAACACGCAGCAATAATTTACCCCTTCCGAGGAGTTCGATGTCAAACAATTCCACCCCTTGCTCTTCTGCAACCTGCTTTGCTAACTTTAAAACCCTGTTTTTAATCTCCTTCACCTGAAAATACCTATTAAATTCATTTTTAGTAATCTTCCCTCACCCCTCTTTACAAAAGAGGGGAATAGAGTATTTTTTCTTTTAAAAAGTTGTTCTCCCTTTTAACTCCCCCTTTTCTAAAGGGGGATGGAGGGGGATTACTAATTTTCATCCTTCTTTGTGTCGACTTGTCTGCATGGGTTTTTCATATATTTCCCCCCCTAAAACAAAAAAGTGGGAAACCCACTCTTTCTCATGAACATCCAGATAGAACGAAATTACTATATCAGCTTTTTGGTTGAAAAATCAAGAATGAGATGAAGGGGAGGGAGGTTAATATAAGGTCCTGCGGGGAAATGTGTGGAGAATCCCCCTTTGGCAAAGGGGGATGAAGGTGGATTTTACAAAGAAATGGCAGGTATTTATGACTCATAAAATCTCCCCTTACCTTCCGCCTTAGGCAGACTAAAAAGGGGAATGAGAAAGAAGAGTTTGCTAAAGAGAGGAATAAGAGAAGAGCCTACTTCAGAGTGTATCAACAAAAATGTCTGAAGAAACTCATTGCATAAAAAAGGGCGGCTCTTTGAGCCGCCCTTATATTGCTTACGCAGATGCAATTAGAATGTGAGGTTTATGCCGTGGACAACCTGCTTGACTGTCTTATCATCATCGATAAGATATGCATCTTTGTAGAAATCGCCAGGACTAAAAATGCCTGCCTCTACGAAATAGGTGAGGTTTTTTGCGATCTTGTATGAGCCTTTGAAGTCAACCTCAGTGCCTACACTCTTTGATACACTGCTACCCACAAAATCTTCCCATGCACCAGTCTTTGTTGCCCTGAGGATGAAGCCATCGAGTGAGAGGCTTATATCCTTTGTGGGCGCCAAATCGAGGCCCAGATTGTAATAGGTGGTATTGGCGATACCTGTATTCCTGAATGGGCCTCCAACAGACTGGAGAAATGCCGCCGTATTAATGGTGCGTTCATATATCTGGGTGTAGTGAACGTACCTTGCGAGGGGGCTCAAAGTGTCATATCCCATGGTGGTCTGGAATTCCTCAGTCTTATTGTCGTCTATATCGGAATCACCGCTACCCATTGCAAAGGATCCCCTGAGAGTCAAGGAAGTATCAGGTATTGCGTAGCCGCCCTTAACAAAGATTGCCCAGCCACGGTACTTTTGATCATCTAAAGCACTACCCGGTTGAGCCTGAAGCTTTCCAAACTGGGTATCAAACTCTGCTGCATAGGTAACACCAGCAATTTGACCATTGGCATGAAGTCCGAGGTTCTGAAGGCTTAAGCCATTCACTCCGATTGGTACCCCAGTTGCTAAATCAACGTCGTCGCAGTCTATATAAGTATAGTTAATACCTACCGTGTTGTCTTTGTCGAGTTTGTAGGTGCCAAGGATGACGTTGGCATCAATGTCATCGCCTGATAATTCAATGTATCCTTCATTGAGTTTTACCGTTGCCGCAGCTAAGAAAAGCTCCTTTGTAGGCTCTACATATACAAGGATTGCATCATCGCCGAACCTCTCATGATTGAGGAACTGCTTTTCACCTAAGGTCAATGGCATATGTCCAATCTTTATTCCAGCTGGAACACCTAAAAGACCAGAGCCTTTGTAAAGCATCCATAACTGGCGGAACTTCAGGTTTTCATTTGGTTTTTCTTCATAACTATCCCAAACATAAAGCCCCGATTGACGTGAATTACCACCTGATGTCTCAAGCTCCATGTAACCTTGAACATTGTCGGAGACCTTTGCATCGATAGTAATATAGGCATTTGTGGAGTAAAGTGCTGTAGAGTTACTCTCCTCTGGTAGTCCCCAAACATAAGAGCCTGCTCCAGGATACCAAGCAACATTATCAAAGTACCAGCCCCTTACCAGTATGCGGCCGCCGAGCTTAATCTGAGGCTCCTCGGCATATGCCAGGACAGTGAGACTCAACAAAAGAAAAACGGATAAAGCTATAAAGATAAACTTTCTCAATGCTAACCCTCCTTTTCTAAGGTTATTACTTCCCGCAAAGCGGGACTTACTTTCCTGTCATTCTGAGCGTTTAAGCCGAAGCCCTGAACGAAGCGAAGGGGAAGAATCTCTTTGAGATCCTTCGGGCATCGCCCTCAGGATGACTGTTTAACAGTCAGATTGCTTCGTTTCACTCGCAATGACACTTTTACTTTTTTCCCATCACCTCCCTTTCATCAGGTTTTGCCTCCAACGGAGGCATTCTCCTTAACTAAAACCTGCTTTACAATTTCGAAAATTTATATCATTACACAATCGACTTTGTCAAGAAATTTATTTCATCCGATTCCTTTCATTTTCCTTGAGCAGCTTTAAAATTTTTAAAATTTATATCAGCATTTTTAACAGCCTCATTGTCAAAGAACAGTAAAAACCTCTTTGTTTTTAAGCAAAAAACAGGCCAGATTCAAATAGCAGTCAGTAGTCAGTAGTCAGTAGATAGTTAAGACCAATTAAAATCACTAAAAATGGCTCTATAGCCTCTTTCCAGTGCTTACTGATCACTATTCACCGTTCACCATATACTGGTTTCTGTGTCCTTTCTACAACACTAGTGTGGATTATATGCTTCAATAACGTATCTAATTCACCTTCTTTCGTATTTTAGTGTTAGCAATTTTTTAAAAGTGAACCCTTTACGAATTAAAAGTGAACCGCTGTTTAAAGAAACAAGCCCTCATGTTTTTCTTCATAATCTATCATTCCACGGCTTGGAGGCTGTGTCTCAGTTATGTGTAAGTTGCCAGTCCATGGAAAACGCACAAAAATACGTCATTCCCTGGCTTGACCAGTCCCGAATGCTTTCGGGACAGAAAGACACTGGATGCCCGCTTACGACCTGCGGGCATGACGGACATGAGACTTCGA
>CAZLFE010000008.1:0-8939 GCA_964558725.1 uncultured Nitrospiraceae bacterium
CTCCAATACTCTACCATCTGTTAGTTCTTCATTTTTATGAATAAAGTGGGTTAGTTAACTGAAAATAAAATATCAGCCGAAAGGGTTTTACCCGAAAGAACTATCGTGTCTTTTTTAAAACCCTGCTATTGCTGCCTTGGCAAGCTTTACGAGAAATGATGGGAAAACACCTATTACGAGGACTGCAACGGTTGTTACTCCAAGGGCAATTCTTAGTGTCCCGGATTGAGAAGTAATTACCTCAACTTTTGGTTCCCTCATATACATATACATGACGATCCTCAAATAGAAATATGCAGATATCACACTGAAGACAACCGCAACAAGGACAAGCCATGTATAGCCGGCATTGATTGCAGCCATGAATACATATAATTTACCAATGAATCCGGCTGTGGGCGGGATGCCTGTAAGGGAAAACATGAATATCAGCATAAGGGCTGCTAAAAATGGATGTGTTTTGGCAAGACCTTCATAGTCTGTAATACTATCACCCTTAAACCCCTCAGTTCTAAGCATTATTACTACTGCAAAAGCCCCTATATTCATGAAGGCATATATCATCAGGTAGGTCATCATACTGGTAAGCCCCTCACTGTTTGCTACAATAATACCGATAAGAGCATATCCTGCATGAGCGATAGATGAATACGCAAGCATTCTCTTGATGTTCGTCTGGGCTAAAGCAACAACATTACCAACAGCCATGGAAAGAATTGAAAGAGGAATGAGGACTGTTACCCATTCGAGCTTAATCGATACAAAGGCGATCATGAAGACTCTTCCAAGAACTGCAAAACCGGCTGCCTTGGGACCAACGGACATAAAAGCCGTAATAGACGTTGGTGCTCCCTCGTACGTATCAGGTGCCCACATGTGGAATGGTGCTGCAGCAATCTTGAACCCAAAGGACACGGCAAAAAGTATCATGGAGAGAGAGAGCGCAGGATTACCGATAAGACCCTTTTCGCTGATATAAAGCGCTATTGCCTTAATATCAGTTGTGCCTGTGAGACCATAAATTAGTGAAATTCCGTAAAGCAGGAAGGCTGATGCAAAAGCACCCAGAAGAAAATACTTCAATGCTGCCTCGTTTGATTTAGTATCATGTCGTATAAAACCTGCGAGGACATATGTACTAAGGGCCATGAGTTCAAGGCCAAGATAAAGCACGATAAGGTCGCCAGCAGAGACCATAATCATCATGCCAAGAGTTGAAAGGAGGATGAGAGAGTAATACTCTCCGAAATTAACTTTCTCGATAGCAATATATTTAATGGATATTAAAACCGAGAGAATAACATTTAGGAAAAAGATGATTTTAAAGAAGGTGCTATAACCATCAGAGATAAACATCCCTCCGAAAGTGACACCGGAAGACCCAATCAAGGTATATGCAACAGCACCTACACCGACAATGCTCAATGCTGCAATGGCCTCTTTCTTTTTTATAAAGAGGTCTGCTAATAAGAGTATGAGGGCAAGGGCAGTCATAAAAAGCTCAGGAATGACAGGTCCGAGATTCGGTAACGGGAAATTCATCTGAGTACCTCCATAAGGGCTCTTGCTATCTGTGACTCTTGCACGCCCCCTGCTACATTAACCCTCTCCAAGAGATGCTGTACTGTTGGATGCATAAAGTCGAGGAATAGGGCTGGATAGATACCTATCCATAAAACCAGGGCAATAAGAGGTGCGAGAGCTACCATCTCTCTTAAATCCATGTCAGGCAAACCAACAACTTTTTCATTGATCTTCATAAAGAAAACCTTCTGGTAAAGCCAGAGCATATAGCCTGCGCCTATGATTACTCCTGATGATGCAAGCACTCCAGCTAATTTGCTTGCAGTGAAACCACCAAGGAGGGTGAGGAATTCCCCTATGAAACCGTTCGTGCCGGGGAGCCCTACTGCAGCGAGGGTGAAGACCATGAAAAAGGATGCATAAATAGGCATTGGTGTTGCAAGCCCACCATAGTCTGCAATCTTCCGTGTATGTGTCCTGTCATAGATTATTCCAACGCACATAAAGAGTGCACCTGTTACAACCCCATGGTTGATCATCTGTAAAATACCACCTTCCACCCCCTGGCTATTGAGGGCGAAGATTCCAAGGGTGATGAAACCCATATGGCTTACGGAACTATATGCGATCAGCCTCTTTAAATCTTTCTGGACAAGGCAAACTAATCCGGCATATATGATGGCTATAACAGAGAGGGTCAACATGACAGGAACCATGGCCTTTGTAGCATCAGGGAAAAGGGGTATAGAGAATCTCAGGAAGCCGTATGCTCCCATCTTGATGAGAATAGCTGCAAGGATTACACTGCCTGCTGTTGGTGCCTCAGTATGTGCATCAGGAAGCCATGTATGCACGGGGAACATGGGGACCTTTACTGCAAAGGCAGAAAAGAAAGCCCAGAAAAGCCAGAACTGCACATTGTAGGGGTATGTCTTTGTTGTCAATTCAAGGAGATCGAATGTCCTTCCTGCAAGGAAATAGAGGAAAATTATACCGACAAGCATCAGTACACTCCCGACTAATGTATAGAGGATGAACTTTATTGTTGCATAAATCCTGTTTGGCCCTCCCCAGACCCCGATAATGAGATACATGGGAATGAGCATCGCCTCCCAGAAGATATAAAAGAGGAACAAATCGAGGGAACAAAATACACCTGCGATTGCTCCACAAGTCAGAAGGATAGATATGTAGAACTCTTTTACCTTTATCTTGATAGAATTCCAGGATATGAGGATGCAAAGAATCGATGAGACAGTAGTAAGGAGGACAAGGAGAATGCTTATACCATCAACGCCTAAGTAATATTTTATATTCCAGGCAGAAATCCAATCATGTCTCTCAACAAATTGCATCTTATAGGTAGTCTTGTCAAAGTTTATAAAGAGGGGAAGTGAAAGGATGAATGTCAGTAGGGCAAATATCAGGGCGCCCCATTTTATCACAGACTCCCGGGACCTGCTGATAAGGGTGAGGAGCAGAGCACCCAGAACAGGAAGGAATATAATCGTGCTGAGAATCGGGTAATCAAGACTATTCATTATCACTTGTTCCATAGCATCACCATAACATTAGGATGATTATTATCAGTATTCCGGCAGCCATTATGATTGCGTATTGTTGTGTAAGACCTGTTTGTACTTTCCTCAATATGCCGGCGAATCTTCCGATTGACCTTGGGACACCGTTCACGATACCTTCTATGATCTTTGCATCCGTAATACCCTCAATAAAGCGATTCGCAATCCAGAGTGTAGGCCTGATGAGAATAAAGCTGTAAAGTTCATCAACATAATATTTGTTGAAGAGTATCCGGTATATGCTGCTAAAGTTCCGTGCAAGTCTAACAGGTATACCAGTTTTCACGAGATAAAAGATTGCAGCAATAACAAGCCCGGTAAGGGCTATGGTGGTCGAGAGACCCATTATTCCGAATTCCTGTGCATGGGTTCCATGAAACTCAGGATGCCCAACAACGGGTTTCAAAAATTCAGTAAAGTGTGCGCCACCACCGAGTATTGAGGGAATACCAACCCATCCAACCCCGACTGCACCAGCAGCCAATATCATGAGAGGTATGGTCATAACTGATGGTGACTCGTGGAGGTGATGCTCCTCGTGATGAGTTCCACGAAATTTTCCGTGAAACGTGAGGAAAATCAATCTGAACGAGTAGAAGGGAGTAAAGAATGCGACAGCAGTAACTATCATCCATACAAATTTTCCAACAGGGCTACCAGAGGCAAAGGCCGACCAGACGATTTCGTCCTTGCTGAAAAATCCTGCGAGACCAGGTACTCCTCCAGCGCTTAATGCTGCTATAAACATGGTGATATAGGTTATAGGCATATATTTCTTGAGACCACCCATCCTCTGGATATCATTATGATGAACGGCATGAATTACGCTTCCTGCAGCGAGGAAGAGTAAAGCCTTGAAGAAGGCATGGGTATAAAGGTGAAAGACCCCTGCAGCATAGGCACCAACACCACAGGCGAGGAACATCATTCCGAGGTGGCTTAACGTGGAATAAGCGATGATCCTTTTGATGTCATTCTGGACAATGGCGATGGTAGCAGCAAACAAGGATGTGACCGCCCCAACAACAGCTACCACATTCATTGCGGTTTGTGAAAGGCTAAATATGGCGTTACACCTCGCTACCAAGAATACACCTGCTGTAACCATTGTTGCAGCATGGATAAGAGCACTGACAGGCGTCGGACCTTCCATTGCATCAGGTAACCATACATGAAGGGGTATCTGGGCTGATTTACCCACGGCACCAGCGAAAAGCAAGAGAGCTATAAGGGTTACAAGATTGACATCATAGCCAAGGATATTCATAGTCTGGCCTGCAATGTTTTTAACCTGAGCAAAGACAGGAACATAGTCGACCGTCCCGAAGGTAAGGAATATCAAGAATACTCCGAGGGCAAATCCAAAATCACCAAATCTGCATGTTATAAATGCCTTTTTCCCTGCATCTGCTGCTGCCTTCTTGTGAAAGAAATAACCTATCAAGAAATAGGAGCAGAGGCCGACACCCTCCCAACCGAGGTAGAGGAGCACAAAATTATTTCCCATAACGAGCATGAGCATAAAAAATACGAAGAGACTGAGATACGCAAAGAATCTGTAATAGCCCTTATCGCCGTGCATATAACCGGCGGAATATATGAAAATGAGGGAGCCAACACCGGTAACAACGATAAGCATAACTGCCGTAAGCTGGTCAATGAGGAATCCGAAGGAGACCTTGAAAGAACCTGCAACTATCCAGGTGTAGAGATTTTCGTTTATTATCTTACCGCCGATAACATCCGAGGCGGTTATTATGGAGGCGACAAAGGAACCGATAATCGCAAGGCACGAAAACCAATGTGCCTTATCTTTTATGAGGTTTCTGCCGAAAAGGATATTGATAACGAATGCTGCAAGAGGTAAAAAGGGTATCAATAAATAAGTCTTCATATTTTCAACCTTTTAAACTTTCAACTCTTAACTTTGCGCTTTGCACTTTCATCAGCCCTTCATCTCGTGTATTTCGTCCATATGGGCTGTAGCCTTGTTTCTGAACAGGGCGATGACTATTGCAAGACCTATTGCAGCTTCAGCAGCTGCAACAGCAATAACAAAAAAAGCAAGAATCTGTCCCCTCAGGTCCTGCAGGTAGTGGCTCAAAGATATAAGATTGATATTTACAGCATTGAGCATCAGTTCGATAGACATGAAGATGATAATGATGTTTCTCCTCGAAAGGAATCCAAAGACCCCGATTGTAAAAACCACTGTACTGAGTATCATATACCAGCTTAACGGAACCATGGCCTAACCTTTAAGCCTCCTTTTCGCAAGGACGATTACACCAACTATTGCAACAAGAAGTATCACTGATGCTACTTCAAAAGGATAGAGAAAGTCTGTATATAATAATTTCCCCAAAGCCTTTACATGCGACTCCTTTTTTATGAGGTCAATGGTATACATGCCTGGTGGAGCAATGACAAAAGATCTGATTGAGATAAGGATGACCACTAACAGCCCAATTGCAAAGGTCAACCCTGTTGGCCAGGCACCGATATATCTATTGATCCTGAGTTCTTCTCTAATGTTCAACAACAGCACAGCAAAGAGGAACAACACGAGTATTCCACCTGCATAAACAATTACCTGTATTGCCGCCATAAATTCAGCATTTAGAATCAGATACAGACTTGCGATATGGAAAAAGAGTAAGAGCATCCACAGCACACTATGAATAGGGTTCTTCCTTGTTATAACGAGTATTGAAAGTAAGACAATTGCAAAGGCAAAATATGCAAAGATAAACTCATGAATCATGAGCGTTTCCCTTTAAATCCTGCTTGACCTGAGGGAGTTTCGAAATCCTCAGACATGGGCCGCCAGAATTTCCTGAAATACACTTCACCCTTTTTCCTACCCATATATTTATCCCAATTTGACAGCAGTCTGTCCTTGATCAGGTAGAGGTTTTCTTTCTTATAATCAGAATATTCATAATTCTCTGTTAGCACGACTGCTCCATAGGGGCATACCTCCATGCAAAACCCGCAGTAGATACACCTCAATACTTCTATCTCATATCTTGTGACCTGTCCTTTTTCTCTGAAGATATGAATGCACTGTGAAGGGCAGATGGTAGCGCAAAGCCCGCAGCCAACACATTTTGCCTTACCCTCTGGATTTTTTGCGAGGGCATGCTCGCCCCTGAACCCTGGCGCTATATGTCTCCTTTCCGTAGGATACTGTATGGTAACGGCATGTGAGAACATCCGTCTCAAGGTAAGGGACATGCCTTTAAGTATTTCTATGAAGAATACCTTCTTTACAAGTTCCTTAGCCGTCACTCTTTACTCCATTCGAATCTCATACGAGAATTTTTACCAAACCTGTTACCAATATATTGGCCAATGCTATCGGTATAAGTATCTTCCAGCCGATAGCCATAAGCTGGTCATATCTGTACCTTGGAACAGTTGCCCTGATCCAGTAATAAAAGAAAATAAATGCATAGACTTTCAAAAGAAACCATACAATCCCTGGCACATATGTTAAAAATGGCAGCGCTTTTGTAACATACCATGGCAATGTCCAGCCGCCGAGAAAGCATACTGCTGCGAGAGAAGCCATGATAAACATCGCTATGTACTCACCAAGGAAAAAGAGCGCAAACCTGAAACCACTGTATTCAACAAAATATCCTGCAACAAGCTCGCTCTCAGCCTCGGGGAGGTCAAAAGGAGTTCTGTTTGTCTCAGCTACTGCCGCAATGGTGAACACGACAAAAGCCACTATCTGAGGTATTGCATACATCCCATACCGAGATGCTTCCTGTGCATTTACAATATCCGTAAGATTCAGGGACCCTGCCTTGATCATTACACCTACAAGGCTCAGTCCTATTGCTATTTCATAACTGATGACCTGTGCTGATGACCTCAGGCCACCGAGGAATGCATATTTAGAGTTCGATGCCCACCCTGATATGAAAATTCCATAAACACCAAGACCTGCGATAGCAAAGATGAACAAAAGGCCTACATTAATATTTGCGATTACAAAATTTGAAGAGAAAGGTATAACAGCCAGGTTTATCATTGATGCAGCCATAAAGATGACAGGGGCGAGGTAAAATACCGGCTTATCTGCTTCTGCGGGAATTATGTCTTCCTTGAAAAACAACTTTATACCATCAGCAATGGGCTGTAGTAATCCATGTGGTCCTACCCTCATTGGGCCAAGTCTCACCTGCATGTGTCCGATAACCTTGCGCTCAAAATAGGTCGCATATGCAACATGGAGTAACCCAATCCCAAGAACAACAGCAATTTTTATTATTATGATTGCGACGTTAATTCCAAATTTAATTAATGCATCGAGTGTTTGAGGTGTTATTATGTTCGCAAAAATATCCATTTACCTATCGCATTCACCAAGGACGATATCAATCGTTCCTATGACGGCTATTACATCCGCAACCAGATGCCCTACACTGAGTCTCGGTAAGACACCAGCATGTACAAAAGAAGGTGCCCTTACCCTCATCCGGTAAGGCTTTCCTGTTCCATCGCTTACAAAATAAAACCCGAGCTCCCCTTTCGGAACTTCTGTTGCGACATAAATTTCTCCATCAGGGACCTTCGGCCCTCTTCGAATAAATTCAAAATGCTTAACAAGATACTCGGAAGCCTTTGCGATCTCTTCTGGTAAGGGAGTTGCAGCTAATTCTGCCAGTTTTTCATCGCTCAGACCTTTTCCACCAGGCACTATTGTCATAGCTTTAAACTTGCAGGTCACATAACAGGTAGCGCAACCCAAGCACAGTTCCTGCTTAATCGTATGGGGTTTTTTCTTTTCACCGAAGATAGCTTTTGCAGGACATGCTCTCAGACACATGCCGCACCCTTTGCATGCCTTTTCAACAATAAAAAATGCATGTTCTTGTGTCGGATGGGTAATCGGCATCATTTTATCCTTTGGTTGGAGGGTAAATTTGGGGGCATCTGCCATAACGGGGCCTGGAGGCAATTTCTCGATACACTGCCTGATTATCTTGTTCGACTGCCTCATTTCCAGCATCCTGCAGCGGTATCTGTCGTAGGTATCACCCTCTGTCCCGATAGGGACTTCAAAATCAACCTTATCATAGGCATCATAGGGAGCATGTTTTCTCACATCATAAGGAACACCTGAGCCCCTTAATGTTGGCCCGGTGAGTCCCCAGTTTACTGCTTCTTCTGCTGAGATTACCCCAATACCTACAGTCCTCTTAAGCCATATCCTGTTCTGGTCAATGAGTGTCTCATATTCCAGAATCCTTGATGGGAATTCTTCAGTAAACTGATAAAGACTGTCAAGGAATTCCTGCGGCACATCGTTCCGTACACCACCGACCCTCGGATAGGTGACGGTAAGTCTTGCACCGCAGATCATTTCAAACAGTTCAAGAATCCACTCCCTCTCCCTGAAGCAATAGAGGAATACTGTCATTGCACCGATGTCAAGAGCGTGGGTTGCAAGCCAGAGGAGATGGTTTGATATCCTTGACATCTCTCCGACAATAGTTCTTATGAATTTGGCCCTCTCAGGAGCTTCTATGCCGAACAGCTTTTCAACGGCAACAACATAACCAATATTATTCGACATTGAAGAGACATAATCCATTCTGTCTGTAAGAGGCAATGCCTGGAAGTAACTCAGACTCTCACCAAGCTTTTCGATACCTCTATGCAGGTAGCCTATATAAGGTGTAACCCTGGCAATTGTTTCGCCGTCCATATCGAGTACGAGTCTTAAAACACCATGGGTTGCCGGGTGCTGCGGCCCCATATTGACATTCAGTTCTCTTGTCTCGAATATCTTCTCTACCTGTTCCATTCTATTCTTCCCAT
>CAZLFE010000008.1:9039-10558 GCA_964558725.1 uncultured Nitrospiraceae bacterium
TTCAGTTCTCTTGTCTCGAATATCTTCTCTACCTGTTCCATTCTATTCTTCCCATTCGAACTCTTTTAGTTCCTTTGACCTGTTGAGCACCTCAATAAAACCATGCCAATCCTTCTCAGGTTCAGGACCTTTCAGGGGGTAGTCTTTCCTCAATGGGTATCCTTCCCAATCCTCAGGCAAAAGAATCCTTCTGAGATCAGGATGCCCCTTGAATACTATTCCGAACATATCAAAACATTCCCTTTCATGCCAATTTGCACCTGCCCAAATAGAAGTAACCGTCCTGATGTTTGGGTCATTCTCCGGGACTTGCGCTCGTACTCTTATTTTATGATGGTGCCGTATGGAATAGAGATTATAGACAACCTCGAATCTCGGATCCTTTTTCCCATGGTAGTCAACACCACAGAGGTCCTGAAGGTGGTCGAAAAGTAAAAGAGGGTCATTATGTAGATATCTGCAGATATCTACAATCCTATCTTTCTTTACAATAACAGAGACCTGATCCCTGAAATTGGTAACGTCGACTACTTCGTCGGGGAACTTTTCCTTTATCTTTTCCGCTATCTCTGTTGGATCCATCCCCTTGTAGGGAAGAGATATTCTTACTTCTACTACCGCCAAGGACTCCACCTCGCTTGTTCTTTGCGCATCTTTTCTTGAAGTTTCATCATCCCCTCTAATAGAGTTTCAGGTCTCGGAGGACAACCAGGAACATAGACATCAACAGGGAGGAAGGTACCACATCCCTGTACTGTACTGTATGTTCTAAAGATTCCACCGGTGCACGCACAGCTTCCCATTGCAACCACATACCTCGGTTCGGGAATCTGGTCATATACCCTTCTGATAATAGGGGCCATCTTCTTTGTGACAGTACCAGCAACGATCAAACAATCTGATTGTCTCGGTGAGCCTCTGAATATGATGCCAAACCTATCGAAGTCATAGTGTGATGCGCCGACGGCCATCATCTCAATTGCACATCAAGCAAGGCCAAACGTTATTGGCCATATTGACGACAATCTTCCCCAGTTTACAATTTTGTCTAAGGTGGTGATGATGACATTCGGAGGTAATATCTTTGTCTCTTCTTCTACCTGAATAAGGCCAACTGTTGATGTATCAATCAACATCTTCTACCCCCCGGGTTTATTTTAATCCCACTGGAATGCTTCTTTCTTCCAGGCGTAAATATAACCGACGAAAAGTATTACGATGAAAATGACCATTTCTATAAAGGCGTAAAGCCCGATTTTATCGAACACAACAGCCCATGGATAAATAAATATTGCCTCAACATCGAACACCACGAAAAGCATGGCAATAATGTAAAATCTAATGGAAAATCGATAGCGTGGTTCCCCCTTGGGAGTAATACCTGATTCATAAGGCATGAGCTTTTCGTAATAAGGCTTTTTTGGTCTGAAAATTATACCAATTATTAATGCCCCAAGGCCAAAAGCACCTGCGATCAAAATAAAAACAAGAACTGGTAAATATTCTGATGGTAAATAGG
>CAZLFE010000008.1:10568-33358 GCA_964558725.1 uncultured Nitrospiraceae bacterium
ATAGGTTCCAGGCATAAGCGTTTACTTTTATACTTAAAAGTATCAGCCCTTGTCAAGTTAAAAATTTGCGTTTTGCAAAAGGAAGAATGAGATTCCCTGTTGCCTCACGTAAAAATCTACCGGAAATAACTATCCGTTGCTTCACGTAAAATCTACTCAAAACCATTTTGGTTTTTTATCCTGCGGGGACTCTAAAACCCTCTTGTGCGGCGTCTGTGGTTTGTCATACCTCTTCCTAACCTTGCTTCCTATCCCTGTCTTTTCAACCAGCTTCATCACAGGCTGGAAAAAGTTCGTATAAACCCATCAGAGGCAATTCGCAATTCGCAAACTTGACTTTATTTTCAATGGGAATTTATAATTTCTATCTAACATGGGAACATATACTACATATCATCCTCATAAAACCAGGCGTAAGAGGACTCACGGATTTCTGGAAAGGATGAGTTCCCCAGGAGGGCGCAGAGTTCTCAAGAGGAGAAGGAACAAGAATCGGAAAAGATTGACAGTGTAGAGCTCAAAAGTTTTTGAGCCCCTTGACCAAAACCGGGATTTTGAGGCGGTCTTCAAGGAGGGGTCACCTTCTCTTCAACATTATCTTTTCCTTTTCATAAGGCCAAAGGAACTTCCTTTTAACCGCCGTCGACCAAAGCAATAGTTCGACTGAGCGTTCGGCTGAATTCAACAAGGTGACAGGGCACTGAATGACAAAAGGATATCTTTAAAATGAAAAAGGTTCTTATATCACTGATAAGGTTGTATAGGGTTATCATTTCACCCGTGCTCCCTGTGAGCTGCAGGTTTATCCCAACCTGCTCTGAATATGCGATTGAGGCCATAGAGAGACATGGTGCCATGAGAGGGTCATATCTCTTATTAAGGAGGTTACTGAGGTGTCATCCCTTTCATCCCGGTGGGTATGACCCTGTGAGCCCCGTTAGAAGGTTTGAGGGGGACTACTTTAAACCTCTGTCAAGCCATCCATTTAGAAAATCATTCACATCCCCGATCTCACAGTCGGGGCCTTCTAACGAGGTGAAACGATAATGGAAAAAAGGGCCCTCATTGCTATAGCACTTTCGTTTTTACTCCTTTTCCTCTACCAGTACTTTTTTATTAAACCTGAACCCCCGCAAATTCAGAAAAAAGCGGAGGTTGTAAAGAAAGAAGAACCAGCGCCTGTAAAGCCTGTTGAACTCCCTGTTCCTAAAAAGACACCGGCTGAAGAAAAAGAGATAAAGGTAGAGACTGAATTCTATTCAGCAATATTTACAACCAGAGGTGGAACGCTTAAGTACTATGAGATCAAGAAATACAAGGATAAAGACGGTAAAAATGTTGTGCTCCTTACGGGTCAGGGTTTGCAACCTCCTCTCAGCATTGGTTCAAAAGAAAATTTTGATCTCGCGGGTGCTAACTTTTCTACTTCCGGGAAGGATGTCAAGCTCGATAAGGACAAGAAATCAGACTTCCTTGCCTTTGAATACTCAGATTCGGGATCTTCTGTCAGAAGGACATATACATTCTATAACGATGATTACAGGATTGATATAAAAGATGAGGTCTCGGGGCTTACTGACTACTGGATAACCCTTGGCACTGATTTCGGCATCTATGAAAGCAAAGACAGATCTGCCCATATAGGACCTGTGCTTCTCAAGGAGAGTGACAGAATCGAGTTTGACGCAAAGAAACTGAAAGAAGCCAAGAGCTATTCAGGGGGCCTAAAATGGATAGCCCAGGAAGATAAATATTTCTTTGCCTCCCTTGTGCCTCTTACCACTATGGAGGAGGCAAAGGCGTGGAAACAGAACGATCTTCCTTCTATCGCTTTCAGAAGCAAACCCGTCACCAATAACTTTATCCTCTATGCAGGGCCGAAGGAATATAACAGACTGAAGGCCCTTAATGTGGGGCTCGAACATATCATAGACTTCGGTTTCTTCTCGGTAATAGCCGTGCCTCTTTTCTGGACACTAAAGCTCTTTTACAAATTTTTTGGCAATTACGGGTGGGCAATTGTTCTCCTCACCATTATAATCAGAATCCCCTTTATACCCCTCGTCAACAAAAGTCAGAAATCAATGAAGAAGCTGCAAGAATTACAACCGAGGATGGCTGAGGTAAGAGAAAAATTTAAGAAAGACCCTCAGAGGATGCAGAAGGAGATAATGGAGCTTTATAAGAAATACAAGGTAAACCCTCTCGGTGGCTGTCTTCCCATGATCCTCCAGATTCCGGTGTTCTTCGCTCTTTATAAGATATTGCTGATAGCCATAGAACTGAGGGGAGCACCTTTTCTGCTCTGGATAAAAGACCTCTCAGCACCTGATACACTTTTTGGACATATGCCATCATGGTTACCCTTAATCGGTGGCTTTGCTGTAGGTCCCTTGCCGATACTCATGGGTGCCACCATGTTAATCCAGCAGAAGATGACTCCTACCACCATGGACCCTGCCCAGAACAAGATGATGATGCTTATGCCAATCGTATTCACTTTTATGTTCCTGAACTTTGCATCTGGCCTCGTCCTCTACTGGCTCATGAACAACATCTTCAGCATCACCCAGCAGCTTTATACGAACAGGAAACTCAAAGGAGCATCATAAACCTTCCCCTTAATCCCTGATTTATTTACGTTATACTATATTAGTGAATTCAAAGGATTCAAGGATTCGAGGGTTCAAGTGTCTGAGTGTTTGTTTTCCAAGGCATTTCACTTGAATCCTATAATACTTGAACCTTGTTAGCAACTCTTTAGGATAAGATCCAGAAATGTTTACAAATGATACCATTGCTGCTATTTCTACTCCCCTGGGTGAGGGTGGTATAGGCATTGTCAGGCTGAGCGGGAAAGATCCGATAGAGATTGTTGAAAGAATCTTTTCTTCATCAAAAAATAAATCCCTGAAAGATTTAGGCTCATACAAAGTTATCTACGGGCATATAAAAGACCCTGTAACGGGTGAAGGGATTGACGAGGTGCTTGTTACTGTTATGCACTCCCCTTGCTCTTATACACGAGAGGATGTTGTTGAAATAAACTGCCACTCGGGCATGGTCACTCTGAGAAAGACCCTCGAGTTGGTTCTTAAAGAAGGTGCAAGACTTGCAGAGCCAGGAGAGTTTACGAAGAGGGCATTTATCAATGGAAGGATAGACCTTACACAGGCAGAGGCAGTACTTGATCTTATAAAATCTAAGACTGACGAGAGCAGAAGGATTGCGATAGAACAACTTCAGGGCGGTCTCTCTGAAAAGATATCTACCCTGAGAGATGGGCTGAAAGAGATCTGTGCCCATTTAGAGGCATACATAGATTTCCCTGAGGATGATATAGAGATAGCTACAAAAGAGGATATGGTAGCGTCAATGAAAGAGATTGAAAAAGAACTCCAGAAACTCTTTAAGACGTATGATGAAGCACGATTCTTCAGGGAAGGACTTTCAACAGCAATTGTTGGAAGACCAAATGTAGGTAAATCGTCCCTCCTGAATGCGATCCTTCAAAAAGACAGGGCAATAGTGACAGCCCTTCCAGGCACCACGAGAGACGTGATCGAAGAGTACCTAAACGTAAACGGCCTTCCTTTACGGATTATGGATACAGCAGGAATAAGAAATGTGCAGAATATTGCTGAGAAAGAAGGTGTCAAAAGAAGTCTTCAGAGTATTGAGAACGCAGACATTGTGATTGCCGTTTTTGATGGAAGCGAACCCTTAAAAGATGAGGATTTTGAGGTTATAGAAAAGATTAAGGGGAAAAATGCAATTATCGTCTTGAATAAGTGTGATCTTCCATCAGCTTTTGATGAAATTGCCCTTGCCTCACGACTTGCGTCTTGCGATTCACCTGTCTTGAATATCTCAGCTATCAGAGGTGATGGCCTTGAGGAACTCAAGGATAGGATTTTCAATTCCTCTCTTAAGGACTGGAAAGAAGAGAGGGAAGGGGTTCTTATCACAAATCTGAGGCATAAGATTGCTATAGAAAATTCTATTGCATCTCTCGGGAGGGCCATGTCTGGGTTCACGGAGAAAAAACCTCTTGAGATAATCTCCTTAGAGCTCAGGGATTCCCTCGATAGACTTGGTGAGATCGTTGGAGCCGTTACAACTGAAGATATCCTCGACAGTATCTTTAAGAATTTCTGTATTGGAAAATAACAATGTCTCGGCATTGTAAATCTGAAGTTTAAGAATGTAAAATGAGATTTAAAAAGAGTCCGCCTGTCTCGGCATTTTAGAACTTGTAACTGGAACTTATAACTTTTGAATTGAATTTGTGCCGGTGTGGTGGAATTGGCAGACGCGCCGGACTCAAAATCCGGTGGGGGCAACTCCGTGTGGGTTCGACTCCCACCACCGGCACCACATTTTCTGATATTCGTACTGAGTTCTGATTGACTGAGAGAGGTATTTCTGTTTTACTAATAAATAGTTATTGGTAACTGTTGCGAGTGCGCCTGTAGCTCAGTTGGATAGAGCAACTGCCTTCTAAGCAGTGGGTCAGGGGTTCGAATCCCTTCAGGCGCGCCACACGAATTTCGCGGAGCGAAATTCATAGTCGTTAGTTAATAGTGAATAGTATTTAGTCAGATTTGACTCAAATATGTTTATTTGTTTTACTAATAACTGATAACTAATCACTATTAACTTTTTTAAAACGGTGAGTGTAGCTCAATGGTTAGAGCACTGGACTGTGGCTCCAGGTGTTGGGGGTTCAAGTCCCCTCACTCACCCCAACCAATTTTGCGAAGCAAAATTGGAGTTTACAGTTATAAAGAGTTAAGAGTTGAAAGTTTAAATCTGTCTTTTACTTTTTGTCTCAACTTTTAACTCATAACTTTGAACTTTAAACTATTTTGAGTGCGCCTGTAGCTCAGTTGGATAGAGCATCGGCCTCCGGAGCCGAGGGTCGGAGGTTCGAATCCTCTCAGGCGCGAGCTGAAGGGGAGGGCCGTTAGCTCAGTTGGTAGAGCAGCTGACTCTTAATCAGCGGGTCGCAGGTTCGAATCCTGCACGGCTCACCATCTGCCGGTGTAGCTCAGAGGCAGAGCAGCTGATTCGTAATCAGCTGGTCGGGAGTTCGACTCTCCCCACCGGCTCCAATAGCTTTTCTTGGGCGATTAGCTCAGTGGGAGAGCGCTTCCTTCACACGGAAGAGGTCGCTGGTTCAATCCCAGCATCGCCTACCATTTTATCGCTTTTTAACATTACCTTTTCGAACAGATCAATCGGGTTAAAGTTCCTCACCAAAGAGTTTTTCTCCTTCTGTTTCCATAGCAACTTCAGAAATATTTGTCCCGAAAATAATTAACAAATCCCCCCTTTTACTCATTTTCATAACTCCTTTGTGAGCCGAGGGCTCATGTGTGTTTGATCTGTAAAGATCTTAAAAAACTATTAAGATCTCTTATGTCTGTCATTCCCCGACTTGTCGGTACGACTCGCAACTGAGATCGGGGAATCCAGAGAAAGGAACTGGATTTGGAGACTGCCCGTACTTGATACGAGGGTCAAGTCCGAAGCGGATCTCGCGAGGAGTCGCTCCGACCGGAAAATGACAATCATTGGAAAAGAGTTCGCCATGAATAAAGCAAGATAAACAAGGTAGGAAGATTCATGGTGGGCAGTCGCAGAATCGAACTGCGGACACGAGGCTTTTCAGGCCTCTGCTCTACCGACTGAGCTAACTGCCCATGATTTTAAAACTTTACAATTTTAACTTCTTTACTGTCAAGCTTGCGTTTCTCAGTTTCTTGAGTTTATACAGATTACAATATAAACTATTCAGCAAGGTGAGTACTGAGAACCTGATAAACCTCAAGAGCTTCTTGAAAATGTATCTGCCTGCATTCATATCAGGCATCCTTCTCGTATTATGCTATCCCACAATAGACCTTTTTCCCCTTGCCTGGATAGCCCTTGTTCCCTTTCTCCTTTCTCTCTATAACAAAAAACCAGAAGAGGCTTTTCAAGCAGGTCTTTTTCTTGGTATCCCCTATTTTTTCGGAACTCAGTATTGGATATATCATTCAATAAATCATTACGGTGGCGTCCCTTTTATCGTAAGTCTAGTCATCGTTTTCTTGCTCTGTCTCTACCTCAGCTTGTATACAGGCCTCTTTGCCCTGCTCTTCTCAATAAATTTTAAGTCCTTCCGTCTTCCTGCTCCTTTTTTTGCACCCTTTCTTTGGGTAGCTCTTGAGTTTCTCCGCTCCTATGTATTTACCGGTTTTCCTTGGTCGAGTATAGGATATTCGCAGTATAAGTTTCTGAGTATTATCCAGATTGCAGATATTACAGGCATCTATGGAGTCTCCTTTCTTGTAGTCGCTGTAAACGATGCGATCGCAGAGATATTCCTCATAAAGAGGCGTATAAGGGAAATGCCTCTCTTCCCCTTGTCACGAACAGTGATTGGATTATGCCTCCTCCTCTTATTTGTCTCAACAACGTTCATATATGGTCAATGGAGGCTCTCACAGGAAAGACCCGGGGCATCTTTACGGGCAAGCGTCATACAGGGAAACATTGAGCAGGACAGAAAGTGGGATCCTACATATCAAGACGCGGTGATGCAGACATATAGCGATCTTTCTCTGAAAGCAGTCTCTTCCTCTCCAACTATCGTTATATGGCCTGAAACTTCCGTTCCCTTCTTCTTTGGCACTGATAGGGAAAATACAGAGAAGCTTACTTATTTTCAGAATAAGCTCGATGCTTATCTCCTCTTCGGAAGTGTTCTTGTAAAGAAAAAGGGAGAGAAAAGGGACCTCCTTTCAAACAGTGCTCTCCTTCTTGATAAGACTGGAAAGATCTCTTACATTTATGATAAAATACATTTAGTCCCCTTTGGAGAATACGTTCCCCTTCAAAATTTCTTTTTCTTTATAGATAAACTTGTTGTTGGTATTGGAGACTATATTCAGGGTGACCATTATGTGATAGCAGAGACCCCCTTTGGGAGGTTTGCTACCCTGATTTGCTATGAGGTAATATTTCCTGGACTTGTAAGAAAATTTTATTTAAAAGGTGGCGATTTTATTGTGAATATTACGAATGATGCATGGTTTGGAAAGACAATAGGTCCTTATCAACATTTCAGCATGGCTGTTTTCCGCGCAGTAGAAAACAGAAAGCCTTTGATAAGGGCAGCTAACACTGGCATATCAGGCTTTATTGATAGCAATGGGAGAGTACTCTCAAAGACTGATCTCTTTCATCAGACAATTCTCACGAACGATATAAAGACTGATGGTACCAAGAGCTTTTATACAAAGTATGGTGATCTTTTCTCATATCTCTGTATGGTCTTTTCCATACTTTTGTTGGCTGATATATTTGGCAAGTCTAGAAGGAATATAAGGAGGTAGCATGCTTATACAGGAAGAACTCAGAGGAGAACTCTCTATTCTCAAAGGCAAGATTGAGTCCTTACGAGGTTATCTTTGATTTACCCGGATTAAAAGAAGAAATAGAAAAAATTCAAAAAGACTTGACTTCTGAGGAGGTGTGGTCTTTTCCTCAAAAGACCAAAGAACTGCAGAAAAGAAAGTCAAGGCTTGAGGATATCGTATCCCATTTCGACTCACTTTCCGACAAACTCTCTTATTTAGAAGAATCAATAAATATCCTTGAAGAAGAAGGTGGAGATCTCTTTCTGAATGACCTGCGGAAAGAGATCAGCGATTTAAAAGAGAATCTTGATATCTTAGAGATCCAAAATCTCCTGTCCGGAGAACTTGATAAAAATAATGCCATTCTTACCATCCACCCAGGTGCAGGTGGAACAGAGAGCCAGGATTGGGCTCAGATGCTCATGAGAATGTATCTGAGATGGGCAGAAAGGCATCAGTTTAGTACCCAGATCGTTGAGCTACAGATGGGAGAAGAGGCAGGCATTAAGAGTGCTACCATCACCGTAACAGGTCGTTATGCATATGGATATCTCAAGGCTGAGGCAGGTGTTCATAGACTTGTTCGAATTTCACCCTTTGATGCAAATAAGAGAAGACATACTTCCTTTGTTGCAGTGCTGGTGTATCCTGAGGTTGAAGATGACGTAGACATAGAGGTAAAAGAGGATGATATAAAAATGGAGACCTTTAGGGCCTCTGGCGCTGGAGGACAGCATGTAAATAAGACATCCTCCGCTGTAAGACTTATCCACATCCCTTCAGGCATTGTTGTTAGTTGCCAGAATGAACGCTCTCAACACAAAAACAGGGCTATTGCGATGAAGGTGTTAAAGGCGCGTCTGTATGATTTGAAGCAAAGGGAACAGGAGAAAAGGATGGAGACCATTGTGGGAGATAAAAAAGGCATTGCATGGGGAAATCAGATAAGGTCTTATATCCTTCAGCCTTATAGGATTGTTAAGGATCACAGAACAGGTATTGAGGTGGGCAATGTTGATGCTGTACTTGACGGTTCCTTAGATGAATTTATAAAGGCCTGTCTTATGAAAAAGGGTAAGAAATAGAATCTGTGAAGTAAATACTATTACTATTATTTTTAAAAAAGTAATAGTAAATAGTAGTAATAGTAGAAAGTGTTTGTAAGTTTAAAAATAAGTTTGCCCTTGTAAAAAAAAGGTTTTTTCGTGTGCATAAAAGCGTTATAAAAGGGTGTTTCATTTCCAACATTTCCTGGAGGCAGACACATAACATTGTGACAAACAGAATAGTAACAGATTATCTTGTCTTACCTGTTAACATTAGGTATAATTATGTACCATTCCTTTCGACTTACTAACATGTGTTAATAAACTGTTGATAAATTTGTGATCATAGATGACTCTGCAGGACATATGGAATAATAGTCTCTTAAAGATAGAGGGAAAAGTAGGCAGTAGCATAACAGAGCTCTGGTTTAAACCTATCAAACTTCTTCAGTTGAAGGAACATCAGGCTACTATAGACATTCCGAATAGGTTCTTCAAAGATTGGATAGAGGAGAACTATCCGGATTTAATCGCTGAATCTCTGGGGAGTGTTCTTGGTTTTCCGGTAAACATTCTTTTTAAAACAGAAGAAAAGATAGATCCAGTTGTTAAAAAGATGGACATGAAGCTAGAGAGCCGCAGACAGAGCCTGGCAAGAAGGGGGATATATCTCAACCCCAAATATACCTTCGAGAGTTTTGTTGTAGGGTCGAGTAACCAGTTTGCCCAGGCAGCAGCACGGTCTGTTTCAGAAGCGCCTGGCAGAACATACAATCCCCTCTTTCTTTATGGAGGTGTGGGCCTTGGCAAAACGCATCTCATCAATGCGGTAGGCAATGCTGTCATTGACAGAAATCCTAACATGATCGTCCTCTATGTCTCTTCTGAACAGTTTACCAACGAGGTGGTATCTGCATTAAGACATGATAAGATGGGAGAATTCAAAGATAAATACAGGAATTTGGACGTCCTTCTCCTGGATGACATACAGTTCATAGCAAACAAGACAGCAACACAGGAAGAGTTCTTTCATACGTTCAATGCTCTGTATGAAAAACAGAAACAGATAGTGGTCTCGAGTGACAGACCACCAAAAGAGATAACAGCTATTACCGACAGGCTCAGATCGAGATTCACGATGGGGCTCATTGCTGATATACAACCGCCTGAGATCGAGACCAAAATTGCCATCTTACTCAAAAAGGCAGAGATGGAAAGGATAAACATCCCTGAGGATACTGCTTATTATCTTGCATCGAAAGTCAAATCGAATATCAGGGAGTTGGAGGGTTGTCTTATCCGCCTCGGTGCCCAGGCTTCATTAACAGGGAGGCCTATCGACAAAGAAATGGCGAAAAACATCCTCCGAGACCTTATTGAGGAAGACGAAAAGCCTATGACCGTGGATCACGTACAGAAGGTAGTCTGCGAATACTTCGGGCTCAAACTATCTGATATAAAAGCGAAGAAGAGAACGAAGGAGATCGCCTTACCAAGACAGATAGCGATGTACATAACCAAACAACTTACCGATATGTCTCTAAGCGATATAGGAAAAGGCTTCGGTGGAAAGGACCACGCAACTGTTATTTATTCATATAAACAGGTTGAAGAGAAGAGGGCAAAGGATGAGACATTTAACAGGATGATAGAGAACCTTATACGCAAGATAAAACCGTGAGGAGGGATTATGAAACTCAATGTGTCAAAGGATGAGATGCAGGAAAAGCTCTCAAATATTCAGAATATTGTAGAGAAAAAGAACACAATGCCCATTTTAAGCCATTTTCTTCTCGATGCAGGCAAGAAGGAGTCATATATCGTTGCTACAGATCTCGAGACAGCACTCAAAGAGCCAGTAGAGGTGAAGGTTGAGGAGGAGGGGAAGCTCTGTATCCCTGCACGAAAGCTTTTCGAGATAGTTCGGGAGATGGACGGGAATTTATTATTTGAATCAGTAGATGAGTCCTCCTCGGGCGGAGGATGGCTCAAAGTAAAAGCAGGCACAAGCGAATTCAGGCTTGCATGTCTTTCTGCAAATGATTTCCCGGCCTGGCCTGCAATGGAGGATGTAGAGGAGATAACTATTGATGCCACGGTATTGATGGAGATGATAGAAAGGACAATATATTCTGCTGGAGAGAGCGATACCAGATATACCCTGAACGGTCTTCTCTTTCATATACAGCCAAAGGACAAAGCGCTTACCATTGTGGGAACAGACGGGCACAGGCTCGCACTCATCATGAGACAGATGGAAGGAGAAGGAAAAGATGAAAAAAAGATTATTGTTCCTCGGAAGGCGGTTTCTGAACTGAGGAGATTCTTAAACAGCGAGGCAGAGAAGACCAAGATATTGATAGGGAAAAACCATCTGCTCTTTATTGTGGGCGTCGAAGTGCAGTTTCTGACAAGACTTATAGAAGGTACGTATCCGAATTATGAGCATGTTATCCCTCAGGCAAATGAAAAAAAGGTATCCATTAACAGGGAGGCCTTTACAAAGGCGCTCCGCAGAGTCTCAGTAATGTCTCGGGAGAGGGCCAATGCTGTAAGGTTTGACTTTGGAGAATCCGCCTCAGGCGGAAACCTCGTTATCTCATCTTCAAACCCTGACCTTGGCGAGGCAAGGGAGGAGGTCGCCATCGATTATAAAGGTGACAAACTCTCTGCTGGGTTTAATGCGAAATATCTGATAGAGGCCATGGGAGCAATGATGGCAGAGAGAGTTGTCCTTGAGCTTCAGGACCCGTTGAGCCCTGTACTTGTTAAAGAAGAAGGAAGCGAAGATTATCGGTGCGTGGTTATGCCAATGAGGATATAACGAGAAGGAAGGAAGATGAAGGAAAAGGAAAACGACAACGAGTCATATACTGCTGAGGATATAAAGATACTGAAAGGCCTGAGTGCTGTCAGGAAAAGGCCTGCAATGTTCATAGGCTCCACAGGACCAGAAGGCCTGCACCATCTTGTGTATGAAGTAGTCGATAACAGCGTTGATGAGGCACTTGCAGGCTACTGTAAGAACATAGAGGTGATAATTCATCTTGATGGAAGTTGTACGGTGATAGATGATGGAAGGGGGATACCGACAGAACCCCATCCTGGAGACCCTGAAAGACGTTCTGCAACAGAGGTAGCCCTTACAGAATTGCATGCAGGGGGGAAGTTTGAATCAAAGGCATACAGGATATCAGGTGGTTTGCACGGAGTCGGGGTATCCGTCGTAAACGCCCTTTCAGAATGGCTTGACGTAGAAATAAGGCAGAACGGGAGTGTTTATCAACAGCATTATGAAAAGGGTGAACCAAAAGGCCCTCTGAGTATCGTTGGTAAGACAAAGGGGAGGGGCACAAAGGTTACCTTCAAGCCTGACCCTGAGATATTCGAAATTTTAGATTTCAATTATGATCCCTTAGCTCAGAGGCTGAGGGAGCTGGCATTCCTGAACAAGGGGCTCAAGATAACCCTCTCAGATGAAAGGACAGAAAAAACGAATGTATTCCTTTATAGTGGTGGAATTTTATCCTTCGTGGAGCATCTCAATAAAAACAAGACCCCTCTTCACCACAAACCTGTTTATGTGTCTGGTGAAAAGGAAGATATTATCGCTGAGGTAGCTCTCCAGTACAATGACGGCTATGCTGAAACCTTGTACACCTTTGCCAACAATATCAATACCAAAGAAGGAGGGACTCATCTCATTGGCTTCAAATCAGCCCTTACGAGAACAGTAAACAGCTATGCGACCTCCTCGGGACTCCTGAAAAATGGAAAAGAGGCACTTTCAGGCGATGACGTCAGAGAGGGGTTGACAGCCGTTATCAATGTCAAGCTTCTCCACCCCCAGTTTGAAGGTCAAACAAAGATGAAGCTCGGGAACAGCGAGGTCAAAGGGATCGTAGAATCTATCGTGAATGATGGACTCGGTACCTATTTCGAAGAAAACCCATTGATAGCGAGAAAGATTGTTGAAAAGGCTCTCCAGGCAGCAAGGGCAAGGGAAGCAGCACGAAAGGCAAGGGAATTGACGAGGAGGAAAGGTATCCTCGAAGATACAGGGTTGCCTGGAAAACTTGCAGACTGTTCAGAGAAAGACCCGGGCTTGAGTGAATTGTTTATTGTAGAAGGAGATTCTGCAGGGGGTTCTGCAAAGCAAGGCAGAGACAGGAGGACCCAGGCTATACTTCCTCTGAGGGGGAAGATACTCAATGTTGAGAAGGCACGGTTTGACAAAATGCTCAGCTCAGAGGAGATAAGGGTGCTTATAACAGCCCTGGGTACAAGCATAGGTCCTGAGGATTTTGATATATCAAAGATACGGTATCACAAGATTATTCTCATGACAGACGCTGATGTTGACGGCGCACATATCAGGACATTACTGCTTACCTTTTTCTACAGACAGATGCTTCAGTTGGTAGAAAAGGGCTATCTTTTTATTGCCCAACCCCCCCTCTTTAAAGTGAAGAAGGGCAAGACCGAAAGATACATACAGAACGAAGCAGAAATGCAAAACATGCTCTTTGAGCTCGCCTCAGATGACCTCGAGATTCCTATAAAAGGCCAGACCATGAAGGGAAAAGCCCTTATCCCTCATCTGAAGAGGCTATCGAGATTCCAGCGTTTGAGAGAATGGTTTGAAAGGAGAAGAAGAGACCCTGAACTTCTACAGTTCATACTTTCTCTGGGGATAAATAAGGATGCATTGAAAGATAGGGCAAAGTTTGGAGAAATCCTGAGGAGGATAAAAGAAAAAGACCAAAACATTACGATAGGTGATATCCAGCTCGATGAAGAACATCAGACCTACGGGGTCGAGATAAGGAGACATAATTACAAGCTCAATCTTGATATTAATTTCCTTACATCTCCTGAATTCAGGGAACTGGAGAACCTTTATGGTATCATAAGGGATCTCGGAGAGCCTCCTTACAGGATACAGACAAAGGAAGGACCAAAAGAGGTATACACAAGCTCGGAGCTCCTCGAAATTGTGTTTACAACAGCCAAGAAAGGGCTTACCATCCAGCGTTACAAAGGTCTCGGGGAGATGAACCCTGGACAGCTATGGGAAACTACAATGGATCCTGACAAAAGGACACTCCTTCAGGTTAACGTCCAGGACTCTGTCCAGGCAAACGATATATTCACCGTTCTCATGGGAGATCAGGTTGATCCAAGAAGGGAATTCATTATTACTTACGCCCTTGAGGCAAGGAATATCGATGTTTAATTTGTCATCCGTCACTCGTCTCTCATCACCTGTTACTCGGTACTTGTTACCGGGGTTTATGGTAGTTTTACTCCTGACATCCTGTGGAAAGCAGGAGGTTAAGAAGACTTCTGATGAGTCAAAGGTCGCACAGGAGGCATTTAGACTCGCGGAGGTCATTAAAGATGCCTATATAAAAAATGATCGTTCAACCCTCGAGAAGAATTCCACAAAAGACGGCTTTAGAGAAGTTATTGAGGCGAGGAAAAGTTTTGACAGCGCAGAACTTACTTTTACTCCTCGATGGGTTGAGATAGATGGCTCTACAGTTAATCTTAATCTCTCGTGGAATGGCACATGGACAGTTAGGGGCAAAAGGATCGAAGACAGGGGTATGGCAACCTTTGTGATGGAGGGAAGGCCCCTGAAACTCGCCAAGGTATTAAGGGCAAATCCTTTCAAGCAACCTGAGTAAGTGGCAAGTTAAAAGTTAAAGATTTTTTGGAAGCTCTTGATTCTTAACTCATAACTTGTCAATCGTTGCTTCTTATTGGCAAGAGCTGCAGGTGCTTTTGTTGCAGGATGTACAGCCTGATGTTGTGCCGGCAAGTGGTTTTTCTGTGCCTGTCGCACTAAAAACAGAAAATTTCTTTTTTATCTCTTTAGAGCTACATTTTGGACAAGTGACTTCCTGATTCCCAAAAACGAGCTTCTCGAAGTCTTCTCCACAGCCATTACATTTATATTCAAATATCGGCATTTTCTCTCACCAAATCCCCCTTTGCTAAAGGGGGAGGGTTACTTATATTCATTATTTCTTCGGTACTTTCTCCCAATCCTCCAAAAATCTCTTAATCCCTATGTCTGTAAGAGGATGCCTTATTAACTGTATTATAACAGAATAAGGGATTGTTGCGATGTGAGCGCCCATCTTTGAAGCCTCTACAACATGGAGGGGGTTCCTTATACTGGCCACTATGATCTCGGCATTAAACATATAGTTTCCATATATTTCGATTATCTCACTGACAATTTCCATTCCGCAATGACTGATATCATCGAGCCTTCCGACAAAGGGACTCACATACGTTGCGCCAGCCTTTGCAGCTAAGAGTGCCTGAGTCGGAGAAAAGATGAGGGTTACATTTGTCTTGATTCCCATTCCTGACAGCTTCTTTACGGCTTTGAGTCCTTCCTCGTTCATCGGAAATTTAACTACAATGTTTTCATGAATCTTAGAAAGAGACTCAGCCTCTTTGACCATCTCGTCAGCAGTCATGCTCATTGCCTCAGCACTCACGGGGCCATTCACAATATTGCAGATTTCCTTTAATAATGAAACTGCCTCTCTTCCCTCCTTGGATATAAGAGACGGGTTTGTTGTTACACCATCTATAACACCGAGGTCCCATGCCTTTTTGATCTCCTCAATATTTGCAGTATCAATGAAGAATTTCATGCATCCTCCTCTTCAGTTAAAAATTTCTCCCATTATACTAAAAATTTTTGGCTTCTTCGAATGCCTCCTCTATGGCCTCGATTAAATGTATTACCGGTGTATGATCACTTTCTCTCCTCAACTGCATCATACATCCTGGGCAGGAGGTGATGATTGTTTCAACACCTGTTTTTTCTAAATCTTTGATGCGCTTCTCGAGTAGCCCCTCAGAGATTTCTCGATAGGAAAAGCTGAAAACGCCTCCAAAGCCACAGCATCTCTCTTCTTCGGTCTCGACTAAGTCAATGCCGATGTTTTTAATAATTTCTCGCGGCTCTCTCTTAACACCTAATCCATACATGAGGTGACATGGATCATGGTACGTTGCTTTTGTTCGATGAGAGTTAAGCAAGGATAAACGGGAAGGGTCTAATCTGCTGATTAAAAATTGTGATATGTCCATTGCCTTCTCCAAGCCTTCACCGATGAGTTTTGGGTATTCAACTTTCAGGGCGTATGTGCATGTCGGACAGAGACTCAGTATCGCCTCGACATTGAGTCTGCTGAATACATCCATGTTCTTTCGCGCAAGTTTCATGGCCTCTTCTTCGAGACCGAGGGTCCTTAGGGGTACTCCGCAGCAGACCTCACCTGCTGGAAGGATTACTTCATAATCGAGTCTCTGAAGAATATTGATGAGGGATTCTCCTAAATGGGGATAAAGGAAATTGACAATACACCCTGCGAAGATGGCAACTCTGCCTTTCTTTTTTGAAACCGTGAATACCCGACTTTCATTTTTCAGGGGGTATTCAGGCAGTTCAGGAAGAAAAGGGGATATCCATCTTTTTACGCGGGAAGGGAATAAGTATTGAGACATCCTGAGAAGTCTGAAACTCAGCTTTGGCATCTTTGTATAAAATTTTGTAAAAAAACGGAGAGACCTTCTCTTTTCATCTGACCTTCTGAGAAGGCTTCTGCCGTGGTATATAACCTCCTGGATATCAACCCCTGGCGGACATGATTCCGAGCAAGCACCACATAATATACAGCTGAAGATACGATCCCTCAGAACGGCAGATGGTTTGAGCAGGCCTTCAGAAAGACCCCACAGGAGCACGAGCCTTCCCCTCGCACCCATTGCCTCTGTTGTGTCTTCATCGTACGTAGGACAGAATGCCTTGCAACTTCCGCAACGCACACATTTTGATAGTTCCCTCAGGTACTTTTCTTTCTCCATGAGCGAATGAAAACGCCTTTCTTTTTTTGCCCTTCGTTTATATAATTAGTATAATAAAAGAATTTTGGAAATAAGTTTAAAGGTCAATAATGGTGCTTCTCGGTTTTAACACCAATGTTACATATAACGAAAATACCTATCATATACAGACAGAAGATAATGGATTAAAGAACCCTGTAATCATAAGCCGCCTTTATTTAAAGGGTGAGATCATTGTAACAATAAAAAATAGCTATGCAGATAGTGTGGGAGAACCTGGTTATCAAGAAAAGATAAAGAGAATGATGATGGAACAGCACAGCAGCATGATAGAGGAGCTCCTTGCAGGGAGATATACTGAAGAGGGCAAAACTGAAGAAAAAGAAGAAGGGAAAGCAATTCAATAAATGCGTTCAAAGAGCAGCAGAGAAAAAGATATAACCTTTCTGAAGAAACAGGCGAAATTGGTGAGGATAGAGATACTAAAGATGCTCACTTTAGCCGGTTCAGGCCATACCGGGGGTTCTCTATCAGCCGCTGATATTGTCACAGCCCTTTATTTCTCAAAAATGAGACATAGACCAGATGAGCCGGGCTGGAGGGAAAGGGACAGATTCATCCTTTCAAAAGGCCACGCAGCACCTTTGCTCTATGCTGTGTTAGCTCTGGCAGGGTATTTCGATATCTCTGTTCTCAAAACACTCCGCAAGCTGGGCAGTCCTCTTCAGGGCCATCCCTGTTCACGGGTTCTTCCAGGCGTTGAGATCTCAACAGGTTCTCTTGGCCAGGGTCTCTCTGTTTCTAACGGTATAGCAATGGGCCTGAAGATGGACAATCTGAGTTCAAGAGTATACTGCCTTTTAGGCGATGGTGAAATACAGGAAGGTCAGGTCTGGGAGGCTGCGATGACGGCCGCACATTACAGGCTTGACAACGTATGTGCAATTGTTGACCTCAATGGCCTTCAGATAGATGGCCCTGTGTCAAAAGTGAAGGCTATAGAGCCAGTTACCTCTAAATGGTCTGCCTTTGGATGGAATGTTATCGATATTGATGGGCATGATATGGAGGAAATTCTCTATGCCTTTGATGAGGCAGAAACCGTTAAGGGGAGACCGAGTGTTATCATTGCTCATACCATCAAAGGAAAAGGGGTTTCTTTCTTTGAGGGGAAAGTTGAGTATCATGGAGTAGCCCCTACACCTGAAGAACTCGAAGGGGCATTAAAGGAACTTGAAATTCATGGATAAAGGGATACAGAGCACAGCAATAAAAAGAGCTGCAGTGGCAACAAGGGATGCCTATGGAGAGACACTCCTTGAACTCGGAAAGAGACGGAAGGATATTGTTGTCCTTGATGCAGACCTTTCTGGTTCAACAAAAACAGGGAAGTTTGCAAAGGCATTTCCAGACCGGTTTTACAATATCGGAATAGCTGAACAGGATATGATTGGAACTGCAGCTGGACTTGCACTATCAGGAAAGCTTCCCTTTGCATCAACCTTTGCAGTTTTTGAGACAGGCAGAGCGTGGGAACAGGTAAGACAGACCATCTGTTATTCGAACCTGAATGTAAAACTTGTTGCAACACATGGTGGTATCACGGTTGGTGAGGACGGTGCCTCTCACCAGGCAATAGAGGATATTGCACTCATGCGGGTTCTTCCCAATATGACGGTTATCGTTCCTGCTGATGCTCATGAAACAAGACAGGTCATTCATGCTATAGCAGATTATTGTGGTCCTGTTTATGTGAGGCTTGGAAGGTCCAAGGTTCCAGCCGTCATGCCAGATGATTACAAGTTTAAGATAGGAAGGGCTTATACCTTCTCTACTGGCAGGGATGCAAATATCATAGCGATGGGCATTATGGTATCCTTAGCACTGGAGGCTGCAAGAATCCTCACAAAGGAAGGAATAGATACCGGCGTAATAAATATGTCCACGGTGAAACCACTCGATACGGAGTCCTTACTGAATGCTGCAAAAACATGCAAGCTTATCGTTACCGCAGAAGAGCATTCGATTGTAGGCGGGCTTGGAGGCGCTGTGAGTGAGTTTCTCGCCGAAAACAGACCGACGCATCTCCGCAGGATTGGATTAAAGGATGCTTTTGGATGTTCAGGAACGCCGGAGGAGTTGTTAAAACACTATGGCCTTACTGTAAATGATATCGTCAGAACCGTAAAAGAGGCACTTGCTTCAATTAAAAATGCACAATCATGAATGTCCGCTAAACGCTTTTTATATGTCATGCTGAACGTTCGACTGAGCGCTCACGTCGAAGTCTCGTTTCAGTATCTAAAAACTATGTATTATGTTACCCTGAAACAAGTTCAGGATGACATGGACTCATTAACCATTTCATTGGAATACAAAAAAATTTTTGTAATTTTTAATTTTACAGGATGATACATTTCGAGAAAGTATCAAAACATTATGACAATCAGACTGCTTTGCGGGATGTAACCTTTTCCATCGAGAAAGGGGAGATGGTGTTTATCACTGGGCCAAGTGGTTCAGGGAAGACAACGCTCCTCAAATTAATACACCTTGCTGAAAAACCTGACGAGGGTACTATTTCGATTGCAGAACGGGAGACAGGTAAGCTAAAAGAATCAGACATACCTCTCGTGCGGCGCGATATGGGGTATATATTCCAGGATTTTAGGCTCCTCAATAACAGGAATGTTTTCGACAATGTTGCCCTCGCCCTCAGGATCAGAGGAATGGACGATAGCGAGTTGAAGACACGGGTATTCGAGTCTCTTAAGTTAGTAAACCTGAGACATAAGGCTGACAGTTTCCCCTTGGCTCTGTCAGGAGGTGAGCAGCAGAGGGTTGTTATTGCGAGGGCTATTGTTTCAGAACCAGCAATTATTCTTGCTGATGAGCCAACAGGCAATGTGGATCCTGACACATCAGCAGGTATCGTAAGAACATTTAAAGAAATCAATGTCAAGGGGACAACGATCCTGATTGCTACACACAACAGAGAGCTTTTTCGGGAAACAGGGAGAAGGGTTCTGAAGCTGTATGCCGGTAATCTTGTGGGGGAGGAAACGGGTTAAATGGCTGCTCCCTACGCATTCAGGCTTGCAGCTCAGAGCATATTACACGAGAAGTGGATAAATCTTCTTTCCATTCTCACCATAGCATCAGGCCTCCTTATTGCAGCTCTCACTGCCCTCTCTGTCTACAATGTTGATGCGATAATGAAAAAGATCCCTGAAAAGTTTTCCTTGATGCTCTATCTGAAGGAGAACCTTTCAGGGGAGGATGTAGAAAATATACTGAATACCCTTAGGAAGGATACTACCATAGCGACGGTAAAATACATTCCAAAAGATGAGGCGCTCAAGGAACTCAAGACCTTGTTCAAAGATGCTTCATACGTACTCGAAGGTCTTGAAGAAAATCCCCTGCATGACTCGATAGAGATAAAACTGAAAGGGGAGAGAGCAGGCCCTGAGACTGCAAAAAGACTGGCATCTGAAATGACAAAGATAAAAGGGATCGATGAAGTAGAGTACGGAGAAAAATTCTTTTCCTCTCTCTATTCCTTAGGACTCGGGATGAGAGCTGTAGGCATACTATTCATTATCATTATGTTTGGAGGAGTGGTCTTTGTATGCTATAGCACGGTCAAGATTCTCTTTTACAGGAAGAAAGAAGAGATAGAGACCTATAAACTTCTCGGGGCTACAAAAGGATTCATAAGAGCCCCCTTTGTTATTGAAGGTGCTGTTATCGGCCTTTGTGGTGGCCTCTTAAGTCTTGTCGGCATTTTATCATTACAGTATATTGTCTTTCTTAAGCTCAGTCTTTCAATCCCCCTCTTTAAGGCGATCATCTTCCCGACAAATCTATCTCCCCTCCTTCCTCTCACAGGGCTTCTTCTCGGAATGATAGGTTCTGCAATCGCTATCGGGAGAATCCGCTACCAGGCATGAATAAAGCGCAGGTTATCTTGAGTCTACTCAGGTTACACGGTTTATTGAGTTTCAAAAAACTCAAAAAACTCAATAAACTTGTCTTCTTAGCTCTATGCGCTGTGCTATTCGCTGCAAACTGTTCTGCAGCAACCCCGCAGGAAGAATACAAAAAGATGCAGAGAGAGATAAAAGATCATAAGGAAAAACTCGAAAAGGCAGAAAAACGTGAACACTCAATCCTGACTGATTTAGAAGAGACAGACAGAGATCTCAGCATCGTAGAGGCTGAACTCAGAAAATACCGGAAGAGACTTAAGAATACAGAGTCACAGATATCAAAGGTAGAGGGTGAAATTTCTCAGAGCAGAGGAGGCATTGAGAGGCAGAGAGAGTGGATAAAGAGAAAACTCAGAGCCATGCAGAAAAACAGGTTTCCTGGGGATACCGTTCTGTTACTTTCAGGCACCGAAGATATCTCTCAACTGATGAAAAGTTGGAAAAGCCTGGAATATATAACCCTTTACGAAAACAAATTACTGAATACCTATAAAGAAAACCTTAAGAACCTTCATGAGAAAGAGAAACAGCTCATGGTTCTCAAGGCTGAACTCGTTAAAAATGAAAAAGAGGTTAAGTCTAAGGAGGAAGAACTTGCAGGGAAGAAGAAGGATAAAGAAGAGTTGCTTGCATCTGTAAGAAAGGAAAAGTCTTCCTATGAGAAGATGTTGAAGGAGTTAAAAGAGTCCTCAAAAAGGCTCCTTGAGGTCATAAAGGAGTCTGAAAAGGGAGATACTTATCGTGCAAAAGGGTTTTCAGGTCTGAAAGGAAAACTTTCCTGGCCAGTAGAAGGCAAGATAGCAATACCTTATGGCTCTCAGAGGGATCCCCAGTTTAATACCCCTGTTTTCAGAAGTGGTATATTCATACAAGCAGGTGATGATATCTCTGCGAAGGCTGTTTATACCGGCAAGGTCGTTTTTGCAGAATGGTTCAAAGGTTATGGCCAACTCATGATTGTAAACCATGGTGATGGTTACCATACACTTTATGGAAGCCTATCAGAGATTTTTTCCAAGGTTGGAGATATAATAAACGTAGGGCAGGTAATTGGAAGGGTGGGCAATGCAGGCATTCAGAATGCACCTGGTCTTTATTTTGAAGTGCGATATAAAGGCAAGCCCCTTGATCCATTACAGTGGCTAAGAAAGAGATAACATTGCGGAGGATAAAAGGTGAGTAAGAGAAGGATAATTTTGATAGTGATTCTTATTTTTGTTGTAGCTTCAACAGGCGTTCTTATTGGTCGATGGTCTATTGTAGGAGCAGAAGGAGAAGGATATGAAGAACTGAAGGTCTTTACAGAGGCCCTTTCCATGGTCAAGAAGAATTATGTAGAAGACGTAAAGGCAAAGGACCTCGTCTATGGTGCTATTAGGGGAATGCTCAGCTCTCTTGATCCTCACTCAAGTTTTTTAAATCCGGAGGCGTATAAAGAGATGCAGGCTGAAACAAAGGGAGAGTTTGGAGGTATTGGCATCCAGATAGGAGTAAAAGAGGGGATGCTGACAGTCATAGCTCCCATAGAGGATACACCTGCCTACATGGCCGGTATAAAAGCGGGTGATAAGATAATAAAGATAAACAACGAATCCACAAAGGATATGAGTCTTCATGATGCGGTCAGTAAGATGAGGGGGGTACCGAAGACCTCTGTGACTATCACAATACTCAGGGAAGGATGGAAAGAAACAAAGGACTTTACTCTCGTAAGAGAGTTAATAAAGATAAAGAGTGTGAAATCGAGGCTTCTTGAAGAAGGTATCGGTTATGTAAAGATAAGCCAGTTCCAGGAACAGACAGCCGCAGACCTTTCTACTGCCATGGAGAAGCTCATGCAAGAGAAGATGAATTCCCTTGTCCTTGACCTCAGGAATAATCCTGGAGGGCTTCTCAACAGTGCCGTGAGTGTTACGAGTGACTTTCTGCCCCCGGGTAAATTAGTCGTCTATATCAAGGGCAAGAAAGGAGAGAGGACAGAGTATAATACCGGAGATGAGAGGCCAAATTACGACATGCCAATGATTGTTTTAGTCAATGAAGGCAGCGCCAGTGCATCAGAGATTGTTGCCGGTGCATTAAAGGACTGGAACAGGGCTGTTATCCTCGGTGCAAAGACATTTGGGAAAGGGTCAGTGCAATCAGTAATCCCCCTCAGTGACGGTTCAGGCCTTCGACTCACGACAGCAATATATTACACACCAAAGGGGACTTCCATACAGGCAACAGGGATTGTACCCGATATTGTTGTGAAGCTTGAGATAAAAGAAAAGGGCAAGGAACATCCTGTGATAAGAGAGAAGGACCTCGAGAGGCACCTTAAAAATAATGAGGGTGAAGAGGTACCAAAAGAGCCTGAGGAGATGGCTCCTATTGAAGTCGAAGAAAAAGAAGATGCACAGCTCCAGAGGGCAATAGACCTTCTCAAGACATGGAAGGTGTTTAAAGAACTTCCCAAGGCATCATGACATGAT
>CAZLFE010000008.1:33458-35743 GCA_964558725.1 uncultured Nitrospiraceae bacterium
ACAGAAGGTGAAAAAGAAGAGATAAAGGAACGCCTCTCTTTCTATCCCCACACTGGAGAAATCATTACCATGGGATTACTGGATCCCGATACACAAAAAGGGATGGTATTTTTCCAAAATGAAGGTGATCCATTACTTCCCTTCGAAGAAGATGGTATTCGTTTTGAAACAGGCACAGAGAAAGAGATCCTTGAGAAATTCTGGGATGTCATCAAACGATACGATAAGTTTATAACCTTCAACGGGCGGAGCTTTGACTGCCCCTTTATCTTAATCCGCTCTGCTGTCCACAGGATAAAACCAAAAAAGGATTTGATGCCAGGTAGATATAATGATACGCATATAGACCTCCTTGAACAACTCACATTTTATGGTGCTTCTCGGAAAAGGTTTAGTCTCGATATGTGGTGCAGAACCTTCGGGATAAAGAGTCCAAAAGAAGGCGGCATTACAGGCGACGATGTGAAAGAATTATTCAAGGCCGGAAGGTATCTCGATATTGCGAGGTATTGTATTGGCGACATCAGGGCAACAAAAGAGCTTCTCTTCTATTGGGAAAATTATATAAAATTTTCACCCTGAGGATTGGTTCTTCTATGTATTTATTATTCTTAAGGATATCTCGAACGATATGGCCTTTCCATCGGAGGAGCTCAGAAGGCAGTGAAATCTCTCATTGCAAGAGATTTAATAGAAAAGGAAACTGATGCTTACAGGGTTTGCTAAAACTATAGTTCTTTTTCTTTAAGCCTTATCTCAACCCTTCTGTTTCGGGCCCTGTCTTCCGGTGTATCGTTCGGGACTGCCGGCTTTTGATCGGCATTGCCCTTGATCGAGAGGCGTGAAGGGTTGATGCCGTGGTTATTGATAAAATATTTCAATACGCTCATGGCCCTGGCAACCGAGAGTTCCCAATTCGATGGATAGAGACGTGTCCTTATGGGTACGTTATCAGTATGTCCCTCGATATCCACAAGGAATGAAGGATGACGCTGAATGAGGCCGGCGATATTGTCGAGCATCGGGTTCAAGCTGTTCAGTATGTCGGCTTGTCCGGGCCTGAAGGTGACCTTTTCCTTCATGGTGATGATAACCTCTTTGTCGACTGTACGGACAGAAACATCATTTTCCAGGTCAAGTTTTTTTATTTCAGAGTTCATCTCATCTTTTATCTTCTCACTGACTGTGCTGGCCGTCATCTGCACACCGGCATCCTTCGATGGCTGATTCAGGACTTTGTCTATATTCGTCTTTACAGGCCTTCCGGTATTTTTTGTGATGACAAAGAACATCACGAAAAATACGAGAAGCAGGGAAAGTACATCGCTCAGCGTGATAAGCCAGTTGCCGTCGCTGTCGATGGATGATCTTGATTTCTCGATGAACATCCTCCAGGGGAACGGCGTCACCGTCCTCGTCTTCAAGGATATTCTTTTAGAGATTTCTTCCACCCCTGGTTTCTCTTAAATCGGTGTCGTTGAGATCACTAAACACGGTTAGCGCTTTTCGTCGCTGCCAGCGTGCTGCTCATTCCTGATAGGCACATATCCCAGGTATTAGAATAGCCGGTTATCCTCTCCTCGATTCTGAGAGGGTGCTCCATATTGTTTATTGCTTCTACGCCTTCAATCGTAAAATGCATGAGTGACTCGGACAGGATCGCACGCTCTTTTAATTTCGCGCAGAGAGGCAGCATGAACAGATTGGAGATGATCACACCGTAAAAGGTGGACATCATAGCTACCGCCATCAGGGGAGCAATTTGATCAATCGCCTGCATACCCTTAAACATCTTTATGAGGCTGATAACGGTGCCGGCCAACCCAAAGGAAGGGGTGAGTCTTGCAACCGTCTTCAGCACATTCTGGCTGAAATTATCATTCATAATCCTGATCACCATTTCCCGTTCCATGGCATTCCTGATATCTTCATTGCTTTGATGGTTTATCAAAAGGCTGACACCCAGTTTCAGAAAATCGTCTTTCAGGGTTTTCATCCTGTTCTCCAGTTCCCGTATATCTGATCTCCTGTAAATTCTTGCTACCTCAAGAATATCCCTGGCCAACTCTTCCCTGTTCCCGGTGCAATGCAGGGTTTGCCCCATTCAATAGGGGAACGTAATACTTGTCTTGATAAATCAACTTGGGCGTGTTCTTTATTGCGCAAGTAAACAAAGAGAGACAGATCAGGGGCATGACTTTCCATTTCAAAGACACATTGCCAAAAGTCGGCAGGGTATTGAATATGAGGAGAAATACTCGTTTTCCAAGGGAACGCAGTAAGAC
>CAZLFE010000009.1:0-31414 GCA_964558725.1 uncultured Nitrospiraceae bacterium
ATTCAATTATCTTGGGCACCCTGTAGAATTTATTCGTACGGTCTGGTGCGTTCAGGAGTGCATCCTCCCGGGGAATCGAAGGACTTAGTATGTCATCTCGCATGACATTGCTTAATGGCAGGACATGGGATGTCGCTTCAATATCCTTTGTATCAAGTTCATTGAGTTTTTCCATGTAATCAAGGATACTGCTCAACTGTGAACCGAAGAGTTCCTTTTCTTCTTCAGAAAGGTATAATCTTGCCAATGATGCTATATGTTCAATATCTTCTTTCGATATCCTCATTTCTCTGCCCTGTTAAATCTTTTCCAGGTTTGCAAACTTCACGGCAAGGCGTTTCAAGCCAATATTCTGAAAGTTGACTGTTATCTTTTGATCATCTCCATCACCATAACAGTCTCGTACGACGCCAACGCCCCAGGTTGGATGTTTTACCCTGCATCCAGCATTATACAGAGTTAAGGCGTGTTTGGGCATACCCTTTTTCTTGGGGGGTTCCAGTTTTATTGCTGCGTGAGTTGTTATCTTCTCTATCCATTGGCAGCAGTTCTTGAGAATATCTTTAAGGAATCTTGAAGGTTCATGGTCTTGCAACTTTGTATAGAGTTTCCTCTTGCTTGCACCTGTTAGCCAGAGGATGTCCCTTGCCCTCGTCATTCCTACATAGAAAAGCCTGCGTTCTTCATTGATCTCATCCTTACCTTCTATAGCTCTACAATAGGGCAGCACACCTTCCTCGAGCCCTGTAACAAATACAGCAGGGAATTCAAGACCCTTTGTGTTATGCAGCGTCATCAGGGAAACATAATCTCCTCCTGTTATTTCGTCCATACTTGTACACAACGATATCCAATCGAGGAAATCCTTTACCTCTTTACCCTCAGCAGAAGAGATAAGCTCAGCAACGTTCCGTACCCTCTCTTCATCTAAGGTTTTTGCATAACCCGACTTTTCAACTACGTTTTTTAACATCTCTGCTGCAGACTTGTACTTCATCGAAGAGAAATTTCCAATGAGCCTGGTAAACTCTGTAAGTTTGTCTTTTACAGCAGAAGCGAGACTATCAGTACGGAGAATCGCTTTCATCGCATCAAAGAGTGATATTGATTTTTTCCTTGCCTCTTGCTCTATTTTGGAAAGGATCGCGGAATTTATTCCCTGTGGTGGACAGTTGATAATCCGCCTGAGGCTAACATTATCCCCGTGATTGAGGGTTAAACGCATATAGGCCACAATATCTTTGATCTCTTTCCTGTGATAAAAGCTGACATTGCCAAGAACACGGTAAGGAAGACTTTCATTGCACAGAGCATCTTCTAAAGCCTTTGACTGGAGATTTATGCGATAGAATATTGCAAAATCCCTGTAATCATATCTCCCTTTCAGGTACAGTTCCTTTATAATCTTGGCAATATATTTTGCCTCCTCTTCATAAGTATGGAACCAGCAATAGTATACCTTCTCGCCCAAGCCCCGATCTGTCCATAAGTTTTTGCATTTCCTTTCAGAATTCTGTGAAATGACAGCACCTGAGACATTAAGGATATTCTGGGTAAAGCGGTAGCTCTGTTCCAGTTTGATAAGTTTCGTTCCAGGAAAGTCATTCTCGAAACTCATGATGTTATTGATATCAGCACCCCTAACTCGATATATGCACTGGTTATCATCACAAACAACACATACTTTTTGGTGAGCAGACATGAGAAGTTTAAGGAGATAGTACTGAGCATAGGTTGTGTCCTGAAAATCATCAACGAGGGTATAAGAAAACATATTCTGGTATTTCTCGAGGAGCTTCGGATTATTCTCGAATAGTTTTACTGTCAGCAGAATAAGATCATCATAATCAAGGGCATCACTCTTCCTGAGCTCGTCCTGATACCTCACATAAACCTTTGCCAGTTTCTCATCAAAGCCGAAACCGTCACCCGAGGAAAGAAACTCTTCAGGTCCTATGAGAGAAGACTTGAGAGAGCTTATCCGTGAGACAATTCCCTTGTAGAGGGCCTCATGAATCTTGAACTCCCTTAAGATATGTCTCACAAGGTTACATTGATCATCTTCATCATAAATGGAAAAGCTATTATTGTGGCCGAGGACTTTAATCTCTCTCCGTAAGATCCTGTTACAGTGTGAATGAAATGTGCCAATCCAACAGCCATTTGCATCCTTCTCGAGGAGACTGCGTATCCTCCCTTTCATATCATCAGCAGCCTTGTTCGTAAAGGTAACAGTAAATATCGAATCCGGGGAAAGTCCCTTCGACTTCACAAGGTAGGAAAACTTATGAGCAATAACTTTTGTCTTACCACTTCCCGCACCTGCCAATATAAGTAAGGGACCTTTTGTATAGAGGATAGCTTCTTTCTGCTGTGGGTTTAAATCATGCATAAGAGTTTCTTTTGACATAATCCCCTTTATAGAATAACAGATATTAGCCATTTAAATCTATGCTTCCTCTATTTTAATTAATCAGTTTCTTTAGTTTGTATTATGTATTGCATTAAAACCCGATAAACTCAAGAAACTCAACAAACTTGAAAAACATTTTTTATTCCACGGTGACGCTCTTAGCAAGATTTCTTGGCTGATCAACATCGCATCCTCTCAAAACTCCGACATGATAAGCGAGAAGCTGCACTGGAATAGCCATTAAGACCGGCGTGAGATAGGGATTCGTATTTGGCACTATGATGCATTTATCGGAAATCCTGAAAACTGCACTTTCAGGATCATTCGTGATTGCTATGACCCTCCCTCCCCTGCTCTTTACCTCCTGGATGTTCGAAATTATTTTGTCATGCAGGTTATCTACCGGTGCAAGGACAACAACCGGGAGTTCTTCGTCTATCAGCGCTATCGGACCGTGCTTCATCTCTCCAGCTGGATATCCCTCCGCATGTATGTATGAGATTTCTTTCAGCTTCAATGCTCCCTCAAGGGCAACAGGATAATTGATACCTCTTCCAAGGTAAAGAAATCCTCTCGCCTTAAAAACATCCTTTGCTATCCTTCTTATGTCTTTATCTACAGCTAATGCTGTCTCAACCTTTCCAGGGAGCACGAGAAGCTCTTTCAATAACTCCATCGAACGATCCTCCAAGATCACATCCTTTGCCTTTCCTAAAGCAATGGCAAAAAGGTAAAGTGACACAAGCTGGGCTGTAAATGCCTTTGTCGAGGCAACCCCAATCTCAGGACCGGAATGAGTATAAAATACAGCGTCGGCCTCCCTTGAAGATGTACTCCCGACAACATTGCATATGCTCAATACTTTTGCACAGAGCCTCTTTGACTCCCTCTGGGCAGCAAGGGTATCTGCTGTCTCTCCTGACTGGGTTATGGCTATCATAAGGTCACCGGGCTTCACGAGAGGTCTTCTGTAGCGAAACTCTGATGCTATATCAACCTCGGTGGGAACCCTTGCAAGTTCCTCTATCATATACTTGCCGATAAGGGCTGCATGATAGGATGTGCCACAGGCAACAATAAAAATCTTTTCAACTTTCTTCAAATCATCGATGCCTAACCCAAATTCATCTAAATTCACGATTGCCTCTTCAAGATAGAGCCTTCCTTTCAATGTATCACCTATCGCCCTCGGCTGTTCATGGATCTCTTTGAACATAAAATGCTTGTAACCACCTTTTTCTGCCATCGAAAGGCTCCACGGTATAGATTTCACTTCCTTCTGGACAGGTCTCCTATCAGGTCCTGTAATCGAGAAGCCTCCTTCTGTCAGGACAGCCATCTCCCCGTCATCAAGAAATATCACATCTTTTGAATGACTCAGGAACGCTGGAACATCAGAAGCAAGAAAGAATTCTCCGTCACCTAACCCGACAACAAGGGGGCTATCCTTCCTCATACCCACGATCTTAGCAGGCTCATTCTCCTTGACAATAACGAGGGCATAGGAACCTTTAACTTCTTTCATGGCCTCTCTTACAGCCTCTTCGAAAGGATATTGTTTTGCATATTCCTCGATGAGATGGCAGAGTACTTCTGTATCAGTCTCTGAACTGAACTTATATCCCTTTTCAATCATCCTCGCCTTAAGATCAAGGTAATTCTCTATGATTCCGTTATGCACCAAAACAATACTACCTGACCTGTGTGGATGGGCATTTTCATCTGAAGGCTTTCCATGGGTAGCCCACCTTGTATGACCTATCGCGGTATTGCTGGATGGATTTTCAGTCTCAAGCATTGAAGCCAACTCTTTTATCTTTCCAGTACACCTTCTGATCTCGATACCCTTATCAGAAAAAAAAGCGATCCCGGCAGAATCATATCCCCTGTATTCAAGACGCTTCAGGCCCTCGAGTACTATGGAGACTGCATCCTTTTTACCTATATATCCGATTATCCCGCACATACTGCAACAGTGATGAGTAATGAGTTCCTAATAAGACCAGAAGTAAAGCCACTTGCATGTCATTCCCGCTTGTCGGGAATCTTTCTGACCCATCGATTATTAAAGGGCACCAGAAGGATTCTGGACGAGCCAGAATGACAATACTTAATCCATAAATGTGGTTTTACTTATGAACTCCTTAGTAAATAAAAACACCACGTTATCTTTTCCCTTTCTTTTTTAGTTTGCCCTTTTCACTTTTAACTTTTAACTTTTTCCTTATCACCCAATCTTTAATATTATTCTGTTTTATCCTGCTGAGGGCAAGGGCCATTGAGGGGACATCCTTTGTGATCGTAGAACCCGCACCTATGTATGCGCCTCTCCCCACTTTTACAGGAGCGATAAGCTGGGAATCACTTCCTACAAAGACATTGTCTTCGATAACGGTAATATATTTTTTGTGACCGTCATAGTTGCAGGTTATTGTACCTGCGCCTATGTTGACATTACTCCCTACCTCTGAATCACCGAGGTACGTAAGATGGCCGGCCTTTGTACCAGGACCTATGACTGATTTTTTGATTTCTACAAAGTTCCCTATCCTCGCATCTTCTCCAATGTGAGATCCAGGTCTAATGCGGGCGAATGGTCCGACAGAGGCTCTCTTCTTTATAACAGAACCTTCGATCAGGGTTGAGTCTTTAATAATTGCCTCATCACCAATAATACTGTCCCGAATACGAACATTTGGATATATTGTGCATCCCCTTCCCACACTTGTGTTACCTTCAAGATAAACATTGGGGTAGATGTGTGTGCCTTTACCTATTCTCACATCTGGAGATATAAAAACTGAACCGGTATCCATAAAGCTCACACCTTTATTCATCCATCCCTTTATGATCCTGTCTTTCATGAGCTGACAAACCTTTTCAAGCTCTCCTTGCGTATTCACTCCTATTAATTCATCCTCTGACCCAATGCAAAAAGCATCTACCTTTATTCCCTTATCTTTTGCAATGCTTATTACGTCTGTCAGGTAATATTCACCTTTTGATACATTCAGTTTTATCCCATTCAAAACAGGGAATGCCTCAGACTCAATAGCGTATATTCCGCTGTTAACTTCCTTTATTTTTTTTTGGAGATCCGTAGCATCCCTATTTTCAACAATGGAGGCTGCTTTTCCAGACTCATCTCTTATAACCCTGCCATACGAACCTGGCTCTTTCGCCATAAAGGAGAGCACGGAAATAACATTCCTTTTCTGTTTATGGAGATGTAAAAATTTCTTGAGGGTCTCTCGAAGAACAAGGGGCGTATCTCCATTTATTACAAGAACCGTTCCTTTAAATCCTCTGAGGGTCTGTCTTGTCTTCAGGAGAGCATCGCCTGTTCCCCTTGCCTCTTTCTGATGTGCAAAACAGATTGTACCCTCATCTTTTATAGATTCCTTTATTTCCTTGAAATGTTTTCCTACAACCACAATAATCCTTTGTAGTTTTAGTTCATTCAGGGTGTTTAAAACATACTGAAGCATCGGGGCATCATAAATCTTGTGGAGGACTTTTGGTAAGGATGAATTCATTCTTTTACCAAGACCAGCAGCCAGGATGACTCCAGCTAACTTCACTGTTTTGCCTCAGATATCCTGCCAGGTGTTGCGATACCACCTGAAAGGATGATCTTGATCCCCTCATCCACGGGGATATCCGTATAGAAGACTTCTTCATTTTTGAAGAGTGCTATCTCACCGAGGTAAAGATTGTTTGTAGGAATATAAACAGCCCTCAGGAAAGATTCACGACCGTCTTTATCTGCCTTTATTGTATCCTCTTTTGTAAGAAAGCCGAAAACAAAGACACCAGGTCGTGGGTATTCAACGATAACGAATCTCTTGAAAGATGAACCTTTACTCTCCGGGGAAAAGGCATCAACAAGCTGTTTGATTGCTGTATAAATACCTTTGAAGACAGGTATTCTCAGCATAATTCTTTCAGAGTATTCAATCACCTTTCTCCCAAAGACATTTGTCGAGATAACACCCACAATAAATATGAGAACTATTGCCGAGATAAATCCGAGGCCCGGGATATGGTAGCCGAGGATAGCGTCGTAAAAAGGTCCGAGAAGACCATCAACAAACTTAAAAAACCATCCTATGATGAGAAAAGTGATGATAACAGGGATTGATACGAGGAGCCCTGCAAGAAACCTTCTCTTGAAGGTAGCACGCACGGAAATCGCTATATCACTTGCCAACCTTAGCCATCACCTCATCAGGAATGTCAAAGTTCGTATAAACATTCTGTACATCGTCATGGTCTTCGAGGGCTTCAATCAACCTGATCATCAGCTCCGCGGATCGTCCATCAAGGGCAACATAGCTTTTGGGAAGCATGGTTATCTCTGCAAGGGATAGAGGAATCCCTGCTGATTCCAGAGAAGCCTTTACTTTATTTATATCCTCAGGTGCTGTAATAATCTCATAACTGTCTTCTCCAGGGTCGTTCTTCATATCTTCAGCACCTGCTTCAAGGGCAGCGGACATCAGGGAATCTTCGTCGATTTTCGTCTTTTCAACAAGGATATATCCTTTCTTCTCAAACATCCAGGCAACGCACCCTGCTTCACCCAAATTTCCATCGTGTTTAGTCAAGATATGTCTTATCTCTGGAACTGTCCTGTTTTTATTGTCTGTAAGTACTTCTAACAGTATAGCCGTACCACCGGGGCCGTACCCTTCATATATAGACTCTTCGTATGCCACACCGGGAAGCTCACCTGTGCCCTTCATAATCGCCCTCTTAATATTCTCCTGGGGCATATTCACCTCTTTTGCCTTCTCTATTGCAACCCTTAGTCTCGGGTTTCCATCAGGGTCTCCACCGCCAAGTCTTGCAGCAACAGAAATTTCTTTAACAATCTTTGAAAATATCTTCCCTTTTTTCGCATCAACAACAGCTTTTTTGTGTTTAACCTGTGCCCACTTCGAATGTCCAGACACGACAGCCCTCCAAATAAGTTATCCTTGATCTAAAGCTAAAAAGTATTTACTGATGAGTTCATAAGTAAAACCACACCCCCTCACCCTTGCCCTCTCCCACCAGGGGAGAGGGAGTAGATTTCCCCTCCCTTGATGGGAGGGGATTGAGGGGAGGGTGTAAAAATATGTGTTCTTACTTATGGTCTTATTAGTAAAAGCTATTTTTATGATAATTCTACGGTAACTATACTGTCAAGATTCTATACTATATTCCTTAATCTTTGTGAGGAGTGTCTTGTAGCTTACTCGAAGGAGTTCTGCCGCCTTGCTTTTATTCCCCTTTGTCTGCTTGAGGGCCTCAGCAATGCGCTGGGTTTCTGCAATCTTCAATGCTTTTTTCGCTACATCTTCGAGGGTTCCCTCCAATAACAGAGGCCGCTCCATGGAATCTGGCACAGATCGTTGGGTATGAACAATATGTTCAGGGATAATGATATCTCCATCACAGAGGATGACAGCCCTTTCTATGGTATTCTCAAGTTCCCTCACATTACCTTTCCAGTGATAGTTCATAAGGATATCGAGAGCATCTTTTGAAATACTCTTTTGAGAGGTCTTTAACTCAAGGCAATACCTATTGATGAAATATTCTACAAGTAAGGGGATGTCTTCTTTTCTTTCTCTCAATGGGGGTATCTTAACAGGAAATACATTCAGCCTGTAATAAAGGTCTTCCCTGAAACTTTTATCCTCAACAGCTTTTTCGAGATCTTTGTTGCTTGCAGCAACAATCCTTACATCGACCTTAATGGTCTTTACACCCCCTACTCTCTCTATTTCACTTTCCTCAATCGCTCTCAAAAGCTTCGACTGGGGTGTAAGTTCCATGTCACCAACTTCATCGAGGAATATCGTACCCCCATCGGCAAGCTCAAATTTGCCGAGTTTCTTTGCATCTGCTCCTGTAAAGGAACCTTTTTCATGGCCAAAAAGCTCAGACTCGAGAAGGTCTTTTGGAATAGCCGCACAATTAATCGGCACGAAGGGATAGTTCCGCCTGTGACTCAGATTATGTATCGCCCTCGCAAATAGTTCTTTTCCTGTTCCACTTTCGCCGAGGAGAAGCACCGTTGTCTTCGTAGGTGCAACCTTCTGTACCAGCTGTGCAACATCTGTTATCTTCTCGCTCTTGCCAATAATCCTTGGAAGTCCAAGTTTTGATGCAAACTCCTCTTTTAAAAGTATATTCTCTGTGAGAACTCTCTGCGTCTCAAGCGCCCTCTTTATCAGCATGAGGAGATGGTCTATATCAAAAGGTTTTGTAATAAAGTCGAAAGCGTCCTCTTTCATTGCCGCAACGGCTGTCTCGACTGAACCATAGGCTGTCATAACGATAACAGGCATGAGCTGATTTTCTTCTTTCGATGCCTTGAGGATTTCTATACCATCTTTTTCAGGAAGTTTAAGGTCTGTCACGACAAGGTCTATCCTCCTCTCTTTGAGATACCGTATACCTTCCATACCATCTTTGGCAGAAATGACCTTATAGCCTTCAGACTCTAAGGCGTCCCTTAACATCTGTGCCATTGATTCTTTGTCTTCTACAATAAGAATAGTCTCCATACGTTACATCCTCGCTTCTTTAAGAGCGTCCTTACAGGCACATCTTCTCTCACTGGGTATGAGATTAAACGTCTTCTCCAGAAGATTCCCCACACGTTTGGTAGTACCTCTCATCGTTTCTGTAACCTCTGTTGTTGTGAGCCTCTTTTTCGTAATTCCTGCAGCATAATTTGTAACTACGGCAACACCTGCAAGACAAAGTTCTGCTTCTCTTGCTAAAGCCGTCTCGGGCATCGCTGTCATTCCCACAATATCAATTCCCAAGTTCAAAAACATTTTTATCTCTGCCCTGGTTTCTAACCTCGGCCCATTCATACACACATACGTCCCTGACCTCCTTAACTCTATATCTGCCTCTTTGCCTGCTTTAAAAACAGACTCTCTCAATTCAGGGCAATACGGTTCTGTAAAGTCTATATGCACAACTTCGTCGCCATCATAGAATGTAGACTCCCTGCCTTTAGTCATATCTACAATCTGATCAGGGACAACAATCATTCCTGGTTTTATTTCAGACCCTATGCCTCCGACGGCGCTAATGGATATAATCCTTTCTACACCGAGTTCTTTAAAACCCCAAATGTTTGCCTTATAGTTTATCTTATGCGGAGGGATATGGTGTTTCAAGCCATGTCTTGGAAGAAATACGACTTCTCTGCCAGAGAACTCACCAATCATGTAAGTATCTGAAGGTTCTCCAAAGGGAGTTGAAATCTTCTTGTAATCTGTGATGGTTAGGCCTGGTATATCATAAAGACCACTTCCCCCGACAACCCCTATCTTCGGCATACATCCTCTTTATAAATAATAGCAGATTATGAAAAATAGTAACACGTTTGTGTAACTAATGAGCAATCTTAGTTTTGTCTGGAAAAGGAAATACTATCTCAGTCTGCTAACCATCTGCCACATCTGATATAATTTAAACATGCTCGACAAGGAACTTCTTTTAAAGATATTGAAAAAAGCATTATCATCCGGAGGTGAGTATGCAGAGATCTTTGTAGAGCAGAAAAAGCCCGTATCCATCCAACTTGAAGACAGAAAGATTGAAAAGGTAATCACAGGTATTGATTTTGGTTTGGGTATACGTCTTATTTATAACGGCAGATCTGCCTACGCCTATAGCAACGACTTATCTGAAGAATCTCTCCTGAGGGCGGCGTCTGAAGTAAGCAAGGCCGCATCTGGCAAGGCTACTGATTCTGTTATTGATCTGAGTACCAAAACTCCATCTGTTTCCTTTGATATAAAGCTCTTTCCAGAAGACATACCCGTAGAGAAAAAGATATCCCTCATGAGAAAGGCAGATGCTGTTGCAAGAGACTATGACAAGAGAATAAGACAGGTCAGTGTCATCTACAATGACTTTATCCAAAGGGTCCAGATTGCAACGACAGATGGAACAGTCGCTGAGGATGAAAGGGTTCATACAATCGCTGTAATTCAGGTAATTGCCGCAGATAACGGTATCATACAGACAGGATACGAATCTATAGGTGGTTTCATTGGCTTTGAGCTCTTCGATGAAATAGATATTGAGGAGTTAAGCATAAAGACAGCTAAAAGGGCTTTGATGATGCTTACTGCCAGGAGGGCACCGGGCGGAAGAATGCCTGTTGTCATTTCATCTGAGGCAGGGGGAACCATGATACATGAGGCTATAGGTCATGGACTCGAGGCCGATTTAGTGCAGCAAGGGGTATCCGTTTACTCAAAGAAGATAGGACAATTGGTTGCATCCCATCTTATAACAGTAATCGATGACCCAACGCTTCAAAAGAAAAGAGGCTCCTTCAGGTTTGATGATGAGGGTACACCTTCTCACCAGAATGTCCTCGTAGAAAAGGGCATTTTAAAAAGCTACATGTACGACAAATTAACAGCACTAAAAGACGGGGTAATCTCAACAGGCAATGGCAGGCGGCAATCATACCAGCACAGACCTATCCCAAGGATGACAAATACCTTGATTGCCCCTGGTGAAACTTCTCCAGAGCACGTTGTAACCTCTGTAGAATATGGCCTCCTCGTTACAAAAATGGGAGGAGGACAGGTCAATACTATTACCGGTGATTTTGTGTTTGAGGTGCAGGAGGGTTACCTTATCAAAAAGGGCATGGTAAAAGAACCTGTCAAAGGCGCAACCCTCGCAGGAAATGGCCCAGAGGTTTTGAAATCCATAGACATGGTCGGTTCTGATTTAGGATTTGCCATCGGGACATGTGGTAAAGATTCACAGGGCGTCCCTGTCTCTGATGCAATGCCAACAGTCAGGATCCCCGAGATGGTAGTTGGAGGCGAGATATAAAACTGTGTCAAATACTCCTCAATCCATAGATTATAAACAACACCCTTGTCTCTATCATACTCTGGCTATGACTCATGGAAATTCCGTCCCTCTGCAAGAACCCTCTTTAAAAGCCCATGCCCGACAGAGTTTGAATTCTTCAGAGGTCAGAGGACCTTCTTGAAGTTGCTGGCATTATATTTGCTTAAATATCAGCCGCAATTATGCGCCTACAAAGGACTTTAAAACAAGAGGTAGTTTTCGAAGGTATCGGGCTTCATACAGGTCGGTACTCAAAGGTGCGCCTAAAACCAGCGCAGAGAGACACGGGAATAATATTCACACGGATGGATAAGGAAATAGCATTAAAAGCCTCTGTGAGTTCCGTTTCGGATACCGCTTTTTCAACTACCCTTGCATATGACGGAGTAAGGATCAGAACTGTTGAACATCTCCTTGCAGCCTTATCCGGGCTCGGGATAGATAACCTGATCGTGGAAGTCCATGGTTCTGAGATACCCATTCTTGACGGGAGCTCAATAGAACTCATCAGCCTCATCCTTGAAAGTGGAATCGCAAAACAGGGCAAGAAAAGACCCTTCCTCAGGATAACCAATCCTGTGGTATTTACTGAAGGGCATACCGAGATTGCTGTGTTTCCCCATGATGGAAGGCACATAACATACAGAATTCATTTTAATCATCACTTCCTTGGAGAGCAGAAGTTGAGTCTAGAAATTACCGAGGAAAACTTTGTAAAGGAAATTGCCCCTGCAAGAACCTTTGGTTTCCTTAAGGACGTCGAATATCTGAAGGCAAATGGTTTTGCAAAGGGTGGTTCTCTTGAAAATGCCATAATACTTGGGAGTGATGGGGTATTAAATTCCTCAGGCCTGAGGTTCAAAGACGAATTCGTGCGTCATAAAATGCTTGATCTGATAGGTGACCTATCCCTCATCGGATTTCCCATTTATGGTCATATTATTGCTAACAAGTCAGGCCATACGACAAACCTGAAATTTCTGAAAAAACTTATCTCTTATCAGAACTGCTGGGAAATAGTCTCAGAGATACCCCAACCCTCTCCCGCTTATGCGGAAATTTCCTTAATTTTCAACAAGTTATAAATTTTACTTGAATTTTTCTGAAAATTAAGTTTCATTAAGAAGGAGAAGACCGCAAAAAGAGAGGCTGGAGAATTTCTCCTCCAGCCTTAAATCGTGTGTGTGCAAGTGGAGCAGGATTATTTCTTCTTTGCGGTCTTCTTCGCTGTCTTCTTCGCTGCTGCCTTTTTGGTTGCCATCAAATACTCACCCCCTTTCACCCCGCTTCCACCTCGTAGGCGGACAGGGCGGGTCATCTGAGCTCACAGTCTTCCGATAAGGGCAATCCTTTTCCCTGATAAAAGTCTTTTCAGATTTGCATCACCCTTTTTCTTCTTCAGTTCGTATTCTTCCTCATCGACAATAGTGCAGTTAATCTTTCGGTCAAACCTTCTTTCAATATCCTTCAGTTCTTTGGTAAGGGAAGAAAGTGCACCAATGACAAAAAGATCAACGGTATTGACATCATCTCCTTCCGCATATGGACCGTAAAGGAATGCAGCCTTTGCACCAAAGGCCCTCAAGACCGCCTTGACTGCGCCAGGCAAACCGAGAGACTTAGTTATCAAATTCTTCAGCTCAGAAAACAGGGGGGATTCTTTGTTCGCCCGAAAATATTTAAGGTTGGCAACCTTTTCGCTCATCACGATACCCATCTTTTCGAGATTGTCAAGTTCTCTCTTCACACCGGAGGGATTTTTTCTGAGGAGTTCTGCAATTTCTCGAATATAGAATTGTTCGTCTGGACTGTTCAGAAGGAGTGACAGGACATCCGCCCTTATTGATGATGAGAATAAACTCTTTAACATCTCTAACCTGTATACTTTTATAAATCAAAATATTCTATTTGTCAACAGAAAAATTATATTTAAGAACAAATAATGCATTTTAGTGAACGATTTTTGTTATGCCATTATTGAGAACAATTGTTCTAAAATCTTGAACTTTTATTTTCTGATCATCTGCCTGACCTTTTTCAGGTTTTCATAATCATCAATCTCTCTCTTCTTTGGTGTCTCGAGTATCAAGGGGATCCCCCTGAAAGGCACATGTTTAAGAAACTGACTTAATCCCCGTGCACCTATCTTTCCACGGCCGATATGCTCATGCCTGTCTACTCCTGCCCCGAGGTCACCCTTTGAGTCATTCAGGTGAACAAGTTTTACTTTATCAAGACCGATGTATTTTTCTATTTCCTCTGAAATGTGCTGTACCCCTTCCTCACTGCCAATGTCATATCCTGCTGCAAAGGCATGGCAGGTATCAATGCATACACCTGCTATCAACGATCCTTTCACGGCATCCAAAAGATCTGAAAGGTCTACCATCCTGGAGGAGATATCTCCTCTCTCACCTGCAGTATTTTCTATCAGAAGACCTGCCTTCCAGCGACTCAGCATAGCAACTTCTTTTAATGCAGCAATTGCCCTTTTCCTTGCAACTCCTTCGTCATCACCTGATGCACTTCCGGGGTGAAGTATGACGTATTCAGCACCTATAGCATCAGCTCGGTCCATTTCTATCGCAAGGAGATCAAGGGACCTCTTCCTTACATCTCTATTTCCTGATGCAATGTTTATCAGATATGATGTATGGATATAAAGGGGGGTCATATGTAAATGAGACCTGAGTGATCGAAACCTCATAACCTCTTCTCCAGAAATCGATTTTACAGCCCATCCCCTCGGATTATGAGAAAAGATCTGCAGGGTATTACACCCAAGTGCCTTCGCTCTTTCTAAACTATGATGTAATCCCCCGGCAATAGAGGTATGGACTCCAATCCTTCTCACCATCTGTTCACCTCCAAGCTCTTTTCAAATACCCCTTTTTCTCATCTTCCCCTACCCCTCCCTGTCCTTCCCTTACCAAGGAGAGAATAGGTTAAGGTTAAAAGAGGGGAATTTTTTACAGTATGAGCTCACAAACGTTTTGCTACTTACCTGTTCCATTGTTGTCAGATTCAATGCGTGGCATTGACAATCTCATAGTGATTATATTATTTTATTTAATTCTCTGATGAAAGAAGGTAAAAATATGAAAACGCAATTTGCCTCAAAGGGTGATGTCGAGAGAAAGTGGTATCTTGTTGACGCCAAAGATGCTATCCTTGGAAGACTTGCGACGAAGATAGCCACTTACCTTCGCGGCAAAAATAAATCAATATTTACTCCTCATATCGATACAGGCGATTTCATTATTGTTGTCAATGCAGACAAAATAAGGCTCACAGGCAAAAAGCTTGAGAATAAGATTTACTATCACCATTCAGGTTATCCAGGTGGCCTCAAGGCCGAATCTGCAAAAGACCGCCTGAACAGGAAGCCAGAAGAGGTCATTATGGATGCAGTGTGGGGAATGCTTCCAAAGGGAAGGCTCGGTCGAGCAATGTTAAAAAAGCTTAAGGTATACAGAGGACCTGAACACCCACACAAAGCACAGAAACCGGAAATATTGCCTTTTAAGCAAAAAAAACATAAAGGAGTTGTAGATGCCTGAGATTCAATACAACGCAACGGGAAGAAGAAAAACATCTATAGCAAGGGTGACCATGACCCCAGGGGATGGCCAGATCATAATTAACGGAAAACCTGTTAATGTTTATTTTCCCAGAGAGACAATGAGAATGATGCTCCGTCAGCCAATCGAGCTTGCCGGCATTACAGGGAAATACAACATTAAGGCAACTGTAACTGGTGGTGGACATACGGGTCAGGCAGGTGCAGTGAGGCACGCTATAACACGGGCGATTGTTGATATGAATAGTGACCTCCGTTCGAGACTCAAGAAAGAAGGTTTTCTCACAAGAGATCCCCGGGAAAAAGAGAGAAAGAAGTACGGTCAGAAGGGCGCACGGAAGAGATTCCAGTTCTCTAAGAGATAAAATGAAAGTCATTAGTCATCAGCCATTAGTCATCAGTCACCGGTTTTTAGTCCTTGAACTAATGACTAGTGACTATTGACCATTGACTGATGCTAAAAGTTGCCATATGCGGCGGCAGTGGATATACAGGAGGCGAATTACTCCGTATCCTTTCCCGCCACCCATCAGTTACCATTACAGCTGTCACTTCTGAAAGATCAGCAGGGAAATCTGTCGTTGACCTTTTTCCAAACCTTCATACACATTCGAACCTCATATATGAGCCCTTAAGGGCTGGGAATATCCTCAATACGGCAGACCTGTTTTTCATGGCACTTCCACATGGAGAGTCACAAGAAACTGTAGACCTTTTTTTCAGACAGGGAAAGAAGGTTATTGATCTCTCCGCAGACTATAGGCTCAAAGATGCAAAGACATACCAGCAATGGTATAACGTGGAACATAAGTTTCAAAAAACGCTTGATAAGGCTGTCTATGGCCTCCCCGAACTTTACAGGAAAAAGATTTCCAGGGCAAACCTCATAGCGAACCCTGGTTGCTATCCGACGGGTGCAATTCTTGGACTCTATCCTGCAATAAAAAATAAACTCATTGATGTTGCTTCGATCGTCATAGATTCAAAATCTGGAACAAGTGGCGCAGGAAGAAAAGCTGAAATTGCATTCTCCTTTTGCGAGGTGAATGAAGGGTTTAAGGCATACGCTATCGCAACCCACAGGCATATACCCGAGATAGAACAGGAGCTTTCAGCAATAGCTGGCAAGGATATAAAGGTAAACTTTACTCCTCATCTCGCCCCCTTTGACAGAGGGATACTTTCAACCATATATTCCAGGCTTACGAAACATATGGATACAAATAAAATCATAGAACTCTATAAAAAAACATATGTCAACGAGCCATTTACCAAGGTGCTTGAAGAAGGAAGATTTCCTAACGTAAAGAATGTGCGCGGAACAAACCTTTGTGAAATCGGACTCATGGTAAACCAAAGGACAAATACACTTATTATCGTCACTGGAATAGATAATCTTATAAAGGGTGCTTCAGGACTTGCTGTACAGAACATGAATATCATGATGGGTTTTGACGAAAAGACTGCACTTGATACAGCAGGTCTGTTTCCATAAAACATAGTATGACCCCTAAAGGATTTCTCTTTTCCACCGTAGAGGCTGCAATCAGATACCTACACCGTAAAGACCTTGCTCTCATATATTCCACAGTAAAGGCAAACATAGCTGGCACATTTACAACAAATCAGGTTAAAGCTGCGCCTGTACAATTAGACATGAAAAAAATAAGGTCAGGCAAGGGGCAGGCTATCGTAGTTAACAGCGGTAATGCCAATGCATGCACAGGCAGGAAAGGCATGCAGGATGCTGCAGATACAGCAGAACACGTTGCTCATGGACTCAATATAAAACCCTCTCTTGTCTATGTCTGTTCAACGGGTGTAATAGGTTTACCCATGCCTATGGAGAGAGTGAGACCAAAGATTTCTGAATTAACAGATAATCTCGGCAAATCAAACATACAGGATGTTGCAGCAGCAATAATGACTACAGACACATTCCCTAAAATTGTACATAAAAAAGTAATGATTGGTAACAAGACAGGCACCATCGCTGGTATCTGTAAAGGCGCTGGAATGATATGCCCACATATGGCAACGATGCTCTGTTTTCTGATGACAGATATTGCATTAGAACAGAAGACACTGTTCAAAACACTTAAGGATGCAGTAACGAACTCCTTCAACAGGATCACTGTTGATGGTGACAGATCAACGAATGACACGGTTCTTATCATGGCAAATGGTATGCTCGGCAATCCTATGATCACAGAAAAGTCAGAATCGTACCCTATCTTTAAAAAGGCTCTCCATGAAGTCACCTTTAACTTATCAAGATTAATTGTGAAGGATGGTGAGGGAGCATCTAAGTTCATAGAGATAGAGGTTCATGGTGCGAAGAGCGAAACTGATGCGGAAAAGGCAGCTTTTGCAGTGGCGAATTCGAACCTCGTGAAGACAGCCATCTATGGAAATGATCCAAACTGGGGTCGTATCATGGCAGCCCTCGGATATTCAGGCACTAAGATAAACGAGGAAAAGATCGATATCTATTTCGGGAAAGTAAAAGTTGTACATAAAGGAATGAGTACAGGAAAAGATGAAAAGGCAGCGGAAATTTTAAAAGGAAAAGAGATCAGGATAATTATTGACCTCAATCTTGGAGGGTCCTCTGTAAAGATCCTGACCTGTGATCTGACAGAAGAATATATTAGAGAAAATAAATCTTACAGGACCTAAATATCTTCAAGTAATACTTTATATTGTTCCTTTAACTTTCTATCAAGTCGTATTTCCTGCTCCCCAGGCCAAGCCGTTCTGCTTCTTCTATCTGAATCCAGTATGGTTTTTCAGAAATCTTGTATAAGATCTCTTCGCCTTTTGCTACTGCTTTCTCCTCTGGAGCTGATTTCGGTAGGGGCTCGGCCTTCAAAAGCATATCTACACTTGCCTGTTCAATCGAGACGATATCTTCTGACAGAAGAATACCTTGATCCTGTATAAATGCCTCCTTGCATAAGTTTTTGGTTCTCTCTTCATTGAATAAATATCTTACTTACTTTTTGCTCTTTAATCCATTGGGCTATTCCTGAAATATCCTCATCGGTTCCAACAGCAATGCAGCCTGATGTCCAGTCGTACCGTGTGGTCATACTTCCAAACCTCCTAAAAGCTCGGAGTGGTCCATGAATGCCGATGGCACTGCCAGAGTATCCATTTGAAACCTGTTCCTGGGTTGGATAACTTACCGGAATAAAAGTGTGGAAACGATCCGATGGCCGTGGAGTTCCAAGCGCATATTCCCCGAGCGGGGTTTTCTTGTCTCCCCTTTTACGCTTGTCAACACCGCCTCTCCCCAGAGCCACTCCAAATTCCCCCACTGATCTATTTTCCTGACATAACCACATCTTGCGATTGTTTGTATCGACAAAAAGAGAGGTATGAAACTTTTCGCATGGATCATTATTAGCTCCGCAGCAAACTACCGGATAGAAAAAGAGAGTAACATGAACAGCAAGTATTATGACAAAAGAGCAAGCTGAGGTAACTAATAGTTTGTTCATAATATACTTCATCTAACCTTTTATAATCTATCGTTATAAAAGGGAGAAATGAGGTGATAAGAATCACGAAAGCCTGAAAAGTTTGAGGTGATATTTAAAAGTGCTATTGAGGAAAGTAGAAATAAGGAGTCGTGTATGGTGGGGGCAGCTGTACATGTGTCTGGCGATCGTTAAAAGTTTTAGATAGATACCTCTTTGTCAGGGATCGTAAAGAAAAATGTCGATCCTTTACCAGGCTCTGACTTTACCCAGATACAGCCGCAGTGGCTTTCCACGATTTTTTTGCAGGTAGCCAAACCAATGCCGGTACCAGGATATTCTTTCTTATTATGCAAACGCTGAAATATTTCGAAGATTCTCTCACTGTACTCTGCCGGGATACCAATACCATTGTCACTCACCGAAAAAAGCCATTCTTTTTCCTTTCGTTCTGCCGAAATATGGATATGTGGTTGCTCCTCACCGTGGAACTTTATTGCATTGTTTATGAGGTTTTGCAGTAACTGACTCAGCTGTATTGGGTCAGCCATTACTTCAGGTAAAGGGTCATAGGTCACTACCGCGCCGCTCTGCTCAAGAGTAACCCTGAGATTAGTGAGAGAGCGGTTTAGAACTTCAGTACAGTCAGTCTGCACAAAAGGCTTACCACTGGCACCCACACGTGCATATGACAACATGTCACTGATAAGTGTCTGCATTTGCATCGCCTCATCTATTGTTTCAGCTATAAACTTATCTGCTTCTGAGTCAAGTTTGCCTTCACATCGCTTCTTCAGAAGTTTCAAACCAATTGTTATAGCAAGCAACGGCTCCTTCAGGTCATGCGACGCTGTAGAGGCAAACTGTTCCAATTCGGCATTGGAACGTGCCAACTCTTCTGTCATTTTCTTCAATTCTTCCTCTGCCCGCCTGCGTTCCTGTTCACTACGTCTTATTCTTCGCATGCTTAAATTGATCCCGCTTAAACCCACCACCCATAACAAACCATGAACCACTGAAAATGTTAGGATATTCCTGTTCTCAATTGCTATCAGTGGCTCCATGGGTATCGAAACGCTAATACCGCCCCGGGTATCTCCCTCATGGTATCCCTGTTTAACGTGGCATTTCAGACAGCGTTCCTCTGTAATAAAAGGGTGCATTAAGCGAAAAAACTTTTTGCCTCCTATTTTTTCTATTGAACTGATTTCGGTCTTTCCGTGTTCGAAAGCCTTGAGTGCCTCAGTCTCCCAGGTATCAGGAGCGTTTTCAGGGCGGATTGGGTTCAAACTGGTAATGTGTCCGCTAACACCATAGTCCTCTTTCATCAGTTCATACACTTGGCGAGTCATGTAGGCCGGATTTACTAAGGTAAGATGTCTGCCTGATGGCGTTGTGATATCGCGTTCCGGTATGCCTGATAAGTAAGGATTAGGTTGCGTCTCTTCGGTCACTGGAACATAGACACCGCCATGCATGGCATTCCAGCGGCGGTATAATATGTCTTTTACGTAACTAATGTCTGCCTGAATGCGCGCTCCTTCCAGGGTCTCATTTTTTATCCGGATCATACTCCATACTAATGATGCAGCAACAATGATTGTCCATATTACCACTAAAACCTTGATGTAACGTTCTATCAGGAACAGTGGCGATATATTCTTTTTAGAATCCTTCATGATCCCTTCTCTCATGCTCGAATTCTTTTGTTCCTATTTCAGTAATCCTTCTATTGATTAATAATATAAATATACATTATTTTTAGGAAAATTTAGTTAATGATGGTTTAAGTGAAAAAAGACTTTTTGTCTCGTAATCTTGAGTTCTTTTTTGGCTTAAGGTTTTTATAGCAGGGTTTGCAGATATGACAGTAGCAAAGCGGAATTCAATGGATATAATATTTTATTCAAGGAAGATTTATATCTTACACGTCTTGTTATTCCTTTTTATTAGGAATATTTACTGTCAGGGTAGTTCCTTTGTATCGCATGAAGGGTGCGACTGTAATTGATCAAAGTAGGCTGCAATAAGGCTATTTCGCAACCTTGTTATAAATCCACCCTATCAGTGCGCCGCTTATGAAACCATCAACAAGGCCATAGATAAGGCCGAGGATACTGCCAGAAGGTGAGATGGTATATCCAGGATAGAGAGACTGAGGAAGAGCATAAAGAAAAAATCTTCCATACCCTGTGAAATATGAAAGCCACGTGGTTAGAAATAATGCACCACCCCACACTAATCCAAGAGCTATACCCAGTGCAACAGGCTTAAATGTGTTCATGGTTATGGAAAAAGGAATCTTTCAAAATTTTAAAAAAGTATACCATAAGAGGGATCATAGAAAGAATCTCATCTCAATTTTCATTATAATAAAGACAGGATCTCCGAAATTTTCAAGAATTAAAATTAATTTCGTAGACACTGATATTATCTATGATTAAACCAAGCAAAGAAAGGAGATTATATGTTAGTAAGAGATTGTATGTCGAAAAAATTGATTACGATTGATGAGGATACACCAATAATTAAGGCCTTCAGGATTATGAAGGATAACAACATCAGAAGACTTCTTGTTATAAGGAATGAAAAATTAATAGGAGTTATTACTGATAGGGATTTAAAGGAGGCTACACCCTCAAAAGCTACTTCCCTGGATGTTCACGAGATATACAGTCTCCTCAGTGAAATTAAGATTAAAGATATCATGTCCAAAGATCTTCTCACAATCGGACCGGATGAATCTATTGAGAAGGCTGCCATGCTTATGTTGCAAAAAAAGATATCGGGCTTGCCTGTAGTAGAGGGAGGAAATCTGGTAGGAGTTATAACTCAAACCGACATATTTAAGGCTTTAGTGGATATCAGTGGTTTAACCCGAGGAGGGGTAAAAATTGCCGTAGAACTACCAGATATCCCTGGTACTACTCAAGAGGTAATCAACATTATTAGAACGCACGGCGGTAGGATACTAAGTGTCATGACATCCTATAATGTGGACAAGGAGGGGCACAGACATTTGTTTGTTCGAACTGATATGGAGGAAAAAAAATTGCATGAACTCCTTGAGGTTATCGGGAAGCGTTTTAAAGTCCTTTATGCAATAAAGGATGTAATGGTATAGGGGGAAGTATGGAATCCAAAAAACTTACACCTGAAGGTACCACGAGTGTTCTTTTGAAAGAGGAACGCAGATTCGAGCCTTCACCTGAGTTTATTAAGACCACGAATGTATACAACTGGATGGTAAGGCACGGTATTAAAGATGAAGACCAATTACGGGCCTGGGCTGATGAAGATCTTCAAAGGTTCTGGGTTGAGATGATAAAAGAGGTGGGATTAAGTATTGATGGATATTCTCGGGTACTGGATTGGAATCCGCCATATGCAAAGTTTTTCGTGGGAGCAAAGTATAACATCATCCTTGATGCCTTAGACAAACATAAATCAAAAGACAAGGTTGCCTATTACTGGCAAGGAGAACCTGCGACAGATAAGGGAATTCCCCTGGAGGAAAAGGCATTTACGTACGCAGACCTTTACAGAGAAGTGAATAGATTTGCCAATGCCCTGAAAATATTAGGTATCAAGAAAGGCGACAGAGTAGGAATTTACCTCCCTATGATAGTTCAACTTCCTGTTGCTATGCTTGCCTGTGCCAAGATCGGAGCCATACATTCTGTTGTGTTCTCTGGTTTAAGTTCTATTGCTTTACGAGAGAGATTAAATCATGCAGAGGCAAAGGCAATAATAACCTGTGATGGGTTCTACAGGCGTAGCAAGGTTGTCAGGCTCAAGGAGCAGGTTGACGAAGCACTATTAGATGCACCCACGGTAAGGCATGTCATCGTTTATAAACGCCTCTCTGAAGAGGTTTTACCAAAAAAAGACGTTAAGTGGTATCCAGGAGATCCATTGAACCCTCGGGAAAGAAGAGATTACTGGTGGGATGAACTTATAGAGAAGACAGAAGAATTTCTCCCTCAGATCGGTCTCACTATCGACGAATGTGAAACAGAGATATTAGACGGAGAAGATCCTCTTTATATACTCTATACTTCTGGCACCACTGGAAAACCAAAGGGTGTAGTCCATGTGCATGGAGGCTATGCATTAGGTACGTCCCTCACTCTGAAATGGGTATTTGATCTTAAAGAGGGCGATGTCTGGTGGTGTTCAGCTGATATTGGCTGGGTTACAGGACACAGCTATATTGTCTATGCCCCCCTCATCCTTGGGATTAGCTCGATTTTATATGAAGGGGCACCTGATTGGCCTGACCCCGGAAGGTTCTGGTCTATCATCCAGAGGTACAAAGTAACTGTTTTCTATACCTCTCCCACAGTGATTCGACTATTCATGAAATTTGGAGAAACATGGCCAAAGCTCTATGATCTGAGTTCTTTACGGCTTTTGGGTAGCGTCGGAGAACCCATAAATCCTGAGGCATGGATGTGGTATTTCGAAAATATCGGGGGAGAGAGATGTCAAATCATGGATACGTGGTGGCAGACTGAAACAGGCAATTTTATTATATCGCCTCTTCCCATCACTCCTCTGAAGCCTGGTTCAGCAACAAAACCTCTGCCAGGATTCAAGGCAGACATCTATGATGAAAAAGGAAATCCTGTTTCAGCTGGTACAGGTGGCTATCTCGTAGTAACTCAGCCCTGGCCAAGTATGCTTAGAGGTCTTTATAAGGCTTCTGGAAGGTATGCTGAAGGATATTGGGGAAAATACCTCAATGTATATCTTACAGGAGATTTAGCCCGCAGAGATGGAGATGGATACTTCTGGTTACAGGGAAGGGCTGATGATGTGTTGAATATTGCTGGACACCGTATCGGAAATTCCGAAATAGAATCAGCTCTCATAACCCATCCGACAGTAGCAGAAGCAGCAGTAGTTGGAATGCCGCATGAAATAAAGGGGCAGTGCATTGTGGCTTTTGTAGCCTTGCGACATGGTGAACAGGCTAACCCATCCCTTATCAAAGCATTAATAGGACATGTTGAGAAAGAGATTGGCAAGATCGCCCGTCCAGAAAATATTCATTTTGTGCCGGATTTACCAAAAACAAGGAGCGGTAAAATTATGCGCCGTGTGGTACGGAAAATAGCCATGGGGGAAGAACCAGGAGATATTACGACCCTTGCTAATCCTGAGGCTGTTGAGAAGATACGGGAGACTTTAGAAAAAGAAAAATCGGGAAAGGAGTAATTTTTCATTATGAAAGAGGCAATGTTTTACGAAAAACTCGATGAGAAGAAAGTCAGGTGTTTTCTCTGTGCTCATCACTGTCTCATCAAGGAAGGGAAGAGGGGCATCTGTTTTGTGCGCGAGAACATAGATGGCACTTTATATAGCCTTGTTTATGGCAAGGTTATCTCCATGAATATTGACCCAGTCGAGAAGAAGCCCCTTTTTCATTTCTTGCCAGATTCAACCTCTTTCTCCATCGCAACCGTAGGCTGCAATTTCCACTGCGCTCACTGCCAGAATTACGAGATATCTCAGTATCCAAAGGAACACGAAGGTGAAATCCTCGGACAGTACGTTACCCCAGAAGCCATCGTAGAGGCTGCAGAAAGAAATGGCTGTAAGAGCATATCCTATACCTATACGGAACCAACCATCTTCTTTGAGTTTGCCTATGATTGCGCAAGGCTTGCACACAAAAGAGGTATAAAGAATATATTTGTGAGTAATGGATATACAACCCCTGAAGCAACAAAAGCCATGGCACCTTACCTTGATGGAAATAACATAGACCTCAAGGGAAACAATGATTTTTACAAGAAAATATGTGGTGCCAAGCTTGACCCAGTAAAAGAGACGATAAAGCTCATGAAAGAGCTCGGTGTGTGGGTTGAGGTAACAACATTGATAATCCCTGACTATAATGATTCTGAAGAGGACCTGAGGAACATAGCAGAGTTTATCAAATCTGTTGACCCTTTTATGCCCTGGCATGTAACTCAGTTTTATCCGACCTATCTATTAACGGATAAACCACGGACACCTATAAAGACACTGCGGAGAGCAAGAGATATCGGTTTCGAAACGGGCCTCAAATATGTGTATGAAGGTAATGTTCCCGGAGAAGGCGGAGAAAATACCTATTGCCACAGCTGCAAAAAGCTTCTTATCAAGCGCTTTGGCTTCAGCATTATTGAAAACAGGGTTAAAGACGGGAGATGTTCAGAATGTGGGGCAGACATAAAAGGTGTGTGGAAATAGTCACAGATCGAGCATCATAAGGACTGCATCCTCCTTTGGCAATGTGTAATAGTTCTTCCTGAAACCCACATACCTGAAGCCAAAACGCTCATAAAATTGTATCGCATTGTGATTTGAAACCCTGACCTCAAGGTATAAGAACTTGCAACCTCTCTTCCTCAATTCATCGAGGACCTTTCCAACAAGTGCGGTGGCAATACCTCTTCTTCTCAGGTCAGGATGAACTGCAAGATTCAGTATATGGCCTTCATCGAGCAAATGGTTAGCACAGATATAGCCAGCAACCTCACCTTCAAGGAGGGCAACCCTGGTTATCGAATATGGATTAAAAATCTCTTTTAAAAAGGCTGTTTCAGACCAGGGGGTAGAGAAGGTTATGCGTTCGATCTTGAGAACTCCTGGGACATCTGTCCATTCCATTTCCCGGATAAATACATCAGTCATGGCTAATCAATTATATTAATAGCGAACTCTGTTTCAATTTTAATGCCTCAGAATAGTCCTTCTCATTCCACCCTCCCCCCCCAAAATCACCTCCCATCAAGGGAGGGGTTACTTTACTCTTTACTCTCTGCTTTCCCACTTCCTTTCAGTTCAGCCTCTGATCTTCTTATATAAAATGGAACAAGGCTAATAGGCTCAGAAAACTTACTTCTCAAAGCATTTTTAATTCCAAGGTAGGCTACATGAGCCGGTGAAGGCACCATCTTATCAGGAGATGCAAAAATAGCCCTTTCACCCATGAGATCGACAATTTCATTTCTATAAAGAATTGATCCATCGCCAGTAAAGATAATCTTTTCACCCGATAATCCCCCCACCACCCCTTTACTAAAGGGGGGCAAAGGGGGATTATTTTTAATTTCTTTTGTATCACCATGTGCCATAAATATTTCATTTATTTTTTCCAAAAGCCTGTTTACCTTTATTGACATTTCTTCTATCAGTCTTATAAACCCATCATCTTTCCATTCAAACACTGCCGCATATACCTCTTTCTTTCTTGCATCCAGCATGGCACAGACTGGGTATCGGCTAAAGGGAAAATTGTGTGCAAGTGCCTCGAGTGTAGGAACAGAGACTATAGGCTTCCCTGTTGCAAAAGAAAAGCCTTTAACCGTGCTCAAACCTATCCTGAGTCCTGTGAAAGAGCCTGGTCCTATAGCTACTGCAAAGAAATCCATATCGGCTATTTTATATCCTGATTGTTTCAGGACATATTCTATAGAGGTCATTAACCTTTCTGAATGTGTTGACTTCACATTCAACCTCACTTCAACAATCAAGCCCAATAGGTCATCCATGACTGCAACGCCTCCAAGCATTGTAGAAGTATCTATTGCGAGTACCCTCATAATATCTTCTCTTAAAATCTAACCTATACTATCTAACTTCCCAGCAAATTCAAAATCGAATCCCTCAGGTATTATTTCACATTGAAGACTTAATCATCCGTTGACCACTGTAGTTTATAATTTCTGTACATAAACAGTGCTGACCCAATAATACAGATTATGGCTGAAATGGTTACCGCCTTTGTTGTTCCTATTGAAGCTGCCAGCATGCCGATAAGGGCGTTCCCAATCGGGGCAAAACCGAGAAACACAAGGGCATACACACTCATCACCCTCCCCCTCAGGCTGTCTGATACAGAAAGCTGAACAAAGCTGTTTGCGGTCGCGAGGAAACTCACCATACCCCATCCTACAAATACGAGGGTAGCTATTGAAAGATAGATGGTCTTGGATACTGAAAAAACCAAAAGAAAAAATGAAAAACAGAGTGCCGAAATGGACATATACCTTTTCTTTTGTTGTATGTCACCTCTAAATGCTATAAACAGGGCTGCTGAAAGAGCCCCTATGCCTGTAGCACCAACAAGAAATCCATACCCTCCAGGACCTGCCCTTAACACCTCCCCTGCAAATACAGGAAGAAAAGTTACATACGGTATGCCTATGAGACTGAATACAGAAATAAGAAGGATGACACTGTAGATTTCAGGCTTGCTCTTTATAAACTGTATGCCTTCCATAAAATCTTTCATAAGCCCCTGAGAACTTGTTTTTATATAACCTTTCATCTTCATTTTTGAAAGGGCAATGATGACGGCAAAAAAACTTAAGGCATTCAGAAAAAAACATGCGGGGAGCCCCAGGTAAGCAATTGCCATCCCAGCGATAACAGGCCCGATCATGCGCGCTCCATTAAAGGCAGCAGAATTCAATGCTATAGCATTCATAAGATGCTCTTTCCCCACAATTTCTATAATAAATGCCTGTCTTGCAGGAATATCAAAGGCATTTACGGTGCCGAGGAATGTTGCAAAAAGTGCAACCTGCCAAACAGTTATCATATTTATATGTATTAGCACACCGAGAGAAAGGGCTGGTATGATAGACAATGCCTGAGTCAACAAAAGAAGGTTCCTTTTTCTGATCCTGTCAGCCACAATTCCCCCAAGAAGGGAGAATAAAAGTACCGGTAGCGAACTAGCGGCTGCAACCAGACCAAGATAAAAAGGTGATTTTGTCAGGCTGTACACAAGCCAGGCCTGTGCAACAGATTGCATCCATGTGCCTGACAATGAAATAATCTGACCAAACCAGAAGAGTCTGAAGTCACTTAAAGATAATGCTGAAAATCTTTCACCAGTTGCCATTTTTATATTTTAACCAAATATACTCTTGCAAAAATATCCTTTATGTAGCTGCAAGGCTTCAGCCTGCGCTTTTTGAGATGATAAAAACAAACAAATTACGCAAACTAAAGTTTGCGGCTACTTTTATTTATAAAACAATTCTTGATCGTGCCGGAGATAGCATTTGAGCGGATTCTTTTGCCGATAGTCAAACAGAATATAAACAAAAATCGAGAGGCAAAAGCCTCGGAGGGCGATAGACCTAGAATGAGCGAAAATACTATATCCGTCACGTGTGCAAAAATTTATGAAGAATATGGGCTAAATGTTATTGAGTTGGTTGAAGTTTTGAAAAATCAGCAATGATTGAGGCAGTTCTCCAGACCTCTATGAGCAATGCCAGCCTGTTCTGCTTTATCTCTTCCCTTTTGTCCATAACAAGGACGCGGTCAAAGAAATGGTTAATTGGGTCTGTTAGGGAAGTAAGAAGATTAATTGCATCATGGTATCTCTTCTCTTCAAGAAGGCGCTGCAAAGCAGACTCTACGGAATCGAGTCTTTCCTTCAGACTTTTCTCAGCTTCTTCTACAAAAAGTTCTGTCTTTAATTCAGGAGCTGCTTTCTTGGGAATAATATTATGAACACGTTTTATTGCGAGGAGGAAATTGTCGTAATCCTTATCCTCCTTGAATCTCTTCAGGGCATCAAGCCTTCCCTCTACATCTTTGAGATTAAGGCTAAGCGACATGGAAAGGATTGACTGTAAAAGGTCGTGACCGTATCCCTTATCAGAAAAAACGGGTTCAAACCTCTGCTCGAAAAATTGGAAAATTTTTTCCTCTACTTTCTCTAAAAGTGGGAACAGGCTTGTTAAATTTTGCAGGGCCTTGTGTATCAAATCTTTTAAAGGCAGGTTGTAGCCCTTCTCTAACATTATGGCAATAATTCCGAGTGCCTGCCTTCTCAGGGCAAAGGGGTCTTCAGAGCCTGTAGGGATAAGTCCTAAACAAAAGAAGGAGGTTATATTGTCTATCTTATCGGCTATGCTGAGAAGAGCTCCGACTTCTGTATGAGGAAGCTCTCCGCCCGAGTGCTTAGGTAGATACTGCTCTTCTAAAGCCATCGCAATCTCACTATCTTCAGCATCATGTAAAGCATAGTATTTACCCATGATTCCCTGGAGTTCAGTAAACTCCCTGATGATCCCTGTTAAAAGGTCTGTTTTTGAAAGCCATGCAGCACGGAGCAGTTTATCCTTTGCTGAAGGCAGGAGTTTCACGGAAAGAAAATCTGCAATAGAGACTATCCTTTCTGTCTTTTCAGAGAGACTTCCAAGTTTCTCCTGGAAGATAACCTTTCTGAGTTCCCCTATCCTGTCATTGAGAGTTTTTTTCCTGTCTTCTCCGAAATAGAATTTTGCGTCTTCAAACCTCGCCTTAATAACACGTTCCGCACCAATCCTTACGGTTTCTTCATTCTCACTTTTTGTATTGCTGACGACGATAAAATGATTGATGAGTCTGCCCCCTTCATTTTCTATAGCAAAGAATTTCTGGTGGTCCTTCATAACGGTAACGAGTAGTTCCTTTGGAAGTTCCAGGTACTCCCTCTGAAAACTACAGAGTACGGGAAAAGGATGTTCAACTAGAAAATTAACTGTCTCGATGAGCTCTTCATCCTCGATGGCTATTCCCCCTATTGAAGCAGAGAGCCTCCTGACACCCTCGAGGATCATCCTTCTTCTCTGTTCCTGATCAACAATAACACGATTGTTTTCAAGAAGATTTTTGAAATCTGATCCCTCCTTTATCTGGAACTTTGCAGGTGAAAGGAAACGGTGCCCATACGTCATGTTGCTGCTTTTTATCCCGTCAATCTCGAAATGAATAACATCCCTCCCAAACATCGCCAAGAGCCAGTGTATTGGCCTGGCAAATCTCATGCTCCCATTCCCCCATCTCATGGTCTTTTGGAAGCGTAACGAAAGGACAATCCTCCTTAACACTTCTGAAAGAAGGTCTTTTACTGCTAATCCTTTTTCTTCAACCACAGCAGCCACGTATTCGCCTTTTTCTTTCTTTTTTATAACAAGATTTTCTACCGTTACCCCTTGAGAGCTTGCAAATCTCACGGCCGCCTCTGTTGGATTTCCTCCATTATCAAAGGCCACCCGTTTTGGAGGACCAAATACTTCCCTCACACGGCTTTCCTGTTGCTCTGGCAACCCGTAAACGATAAGAACAATCCTTCTTGGTGTTGCATATGCCTTGATTTCAGAAAAAGTAATATAGTGTTCATTCAGGATTGTCGCAGCATTTTCCTTCAGGCTCTGAATTGCTCCGGGCAGAAACCCTGCGGGTATCTCCTCTGTGCCTATCTCCAGTAAAAGTAATGAATGACGTGTTGGTAGCATTTTAAGGTAAATAATTATACCCTTATAAAAGATTGATTGACAAGGAAAAAGGGCTTTCAGTATAGTATGCCCAGATATGATTTTTGCCCACCGCAGTACTCAATAGAAAGGTAAAAACTATGCCGGACCTCATAAAGAAAAGATCGAAAAAGGCTGGCCTTCCACCAGGGACGCTTGTTCATATTGGTGAAAGAAAGGCTGAGGAAATAAAAATCACTATATTGGATTATGACGAGACGCAATTTCAGGAAAGGTTTTCAAAAACGTTTGATGAATGTTTCATTTTCAGAGATAAGTCAACCGTAAGATGGATCAATGTCGATGGTATACACCACGTTGAAACATTAGAAAAGCTTGGTGATTGTTTTGGTATACATCCTCTCACACTTGAAGACATCCTGAATACAGATCAACGTCCAAAAATAGAAGACTTTGGAGACTACCTGTATATCGTTTTAAATATGTTCTCTCACAATGACAAGAGTAGCGAAATCTTGAAAGAACAAATAAGTTTAATCCTTGGTCCAAATTTTGTTCTTTCTTTCCAGGAAAAAGAAGGAGACGTTTTCAATCCAATCAGAGAGCGGATACGGAGTGGAAAGGGAAGAATACGAAAAATGAGAGCTGATTATCTTGTTTATGCCCTATTAGATTCCATTGTTGACAGCTATTTTATAATCCTGGAAAAACTCGGAGAGGAGATAGAGTTCCTGGAGGAAAAGTTAGTTGCACAGCCAATTCCTGAAACCCTGAATATTATCCATAAATTAAAAAGAGAGATGCTATTCTTTCGTAAGTCTGTCTGGCCTTTGCGGGAAGTAATCAGTGTCCTGGAGCGAGGAGAGTCTCAATTGATAAAAGGCTCGACAAAGATATTCCTCAGGGATATTTATGATCACAACATTCAGATGATTGACACAATAGAAACGTTACGGGAGATGCTTTCCGGAATGCTTGATATTTATCTCACAGGCATCAGTAACAGGTTGAATGCAGTTATGAAGGTATTGACAATCATCGCAACGATATTCATGCCCCTCACGTTTATTGCTGGAGTTTATGGGATGAATTTTAAATTTATGCCAGAACTTGAGTGGCGCTGTGGCTATCCGCTAATCCTGCTTACGATGTTTGCTATCGGCATCTCAATGTTGGTCTATTTTAAAAGAAAAAAGTGGTTATGAAGAAAAGGAAGTAGACACAATTATTTTACTGTTACCAACGCATCAAATCGGTATGACTTGGCTATAACTGTATATCCTGCAATTAGACTCTACTAAATATAATGACTCACCTGCGGTAGAGACCGCAGGTTATCCAAGTATCCCCTCCCTTGATGGGAGGGGATAAGGGGCGGGTGAAAATATTTTTACCCCCTCACCCTCTCCCACCTAATGGAGAGAGTATTAGTGGAAACCCTGTAGCAAGACCAGGGAATTATCCAGTTAAACAGATAGGAAGGTATTGGCAATGAGTGAAGGGAATAACGTGATTGTTACTTCTTCTGATATGATCCCAAAGAAAGCCGTACAAGCAGGCTCAGGTATTTCGATGCAGGTTCTTATCGGCCCTGGTGACGCCTTAAACTTTGTGATGAGACGATTCATTATGGAGCCTGGTGGAGGTATGCCAAACCATACAAACATTGTTGAACACGAGCAATTTGTACTCAGGAGACGTGCTAAGGTTGGAATTGGAGAGGTCGTCTATGAGGTGAAAAGAGGTGATGTCGTATTCATCCCCAAGGGCATTCCAC
>CAZLFE010000009.1:31514-35261 GCA_964558725.1 uncultured Nitrospiraceae bacterium
TCCTTGAGAGAAAGTGATAAGAATGAAGATTGTTGTTCCGCTTATTATTATCATTATCGGGGCAGTGAATAATAATTATGTTAGAGTCAGCCAATATACGATTGAAGTTCCCAGAAAATCATCGGAAATAACTCGATTGAGAATTGCATTTGCAGCAGATTTCCACCTCAGAGAAGCGACCAATACACGGATTCTGCAGGAAGTTGTAACAAAAATAAATTCGCTGAATCCTGATGTCCTTTTGATTTGCGGGGACGTGCTTGAAGGTGACCGCCATGATGAAGAAACAGCCAGGTTTGAAGAACTGTTTCGGCAGATTAAGACAAAATATGGAGTATTTGCTGTACCGGGAAATCATGAAATGCACGGGGGAGGCGAAAGAGACTTCTTTATTAATTCCGGCATAACACTTTTGGAGGATAAAGTTCAATTAATAGACCAGGCGTTTTATCTTATCGGAAGAAATGATAGACGTGGCTTACAAGGAAAATCACTCGATGAACTTTTAATTCATATACAAGACAGTTTACCTGTCATTTTACTTGATCATCGCCCCATAGATATCGATCGGGTCAGCAAAAGTATTGTTGATATCCAGCTTTCAGGACATACATAACGCGCAGCTATTTCCATTCAATTTCATTGTCCGTAACATCTATGAACTGAGCTGGGGGTATATGGAAAAAAATCATACACATTTTTTGTTACCAGCGGCATACAGACATGGGGACCACGGATCAGAACTGCAGGAGTTTCAGAAATTGGTTTGATAAATGTTTTGTTTCGCGACAGGCTTTTGCCTTAAATGCCTTCAACATATATCTTTATAGATAACACCAATTATGTAATCATGTAAAAACTTTTATTAATAACCCAACGAATCATGGAAATAAAAAATATCATTATAATTCTGGTTATTGGATTTATTGCCTTTGAGGTTATTGAGCATGTAGTGATGCCTATAGTTTTTTATTGTATAAAACGCAAGAAAAAATCTGTTACTGGCGTTGACAGCCTACTGGGAGAAGTTGTTGATGTTAGACAGTGGAAGGAAACAGAGGGACAAGTTGTTATTAAAGGTGAACTGTGGAAGGCAGTTAGTGATGTCCCTTTAAAGAAGGGTGATAAGGCGATTATTCAAAAAGTAGAAGGATTAACATTAAAGGTAACAGCTTTAGCCGACGTGCATGAGAAAAAATAGTCAAGAAATTCCTATGACGCTTCGATCCCCCCAAAGGGCAAAACTGTTTAGTTAACAAAGCACTATTCACCTTAACAATTTTGTACTTATGTGAATTGCTTCATGAAATAAACAGAAAGGGTGTGGATAACTACACCCCTTCTGCATAGTTCAGCAGACCTAAAGCATGAATTGTATTTTACGAAATCTTTTATATATCATATAAATATGAAAGTTTCATCAGTAATTAAATACAGAAACCTCTTCATTCTTGTCGCTACTTTCTGGGTTTTATGCCTCTCACCTCTTACTGATATACACCTTGAGGGTAGCATCGAAATGAAGAGTTATATTCATGGACGAGAGCACAACGAGACAATCTTCTCAATGCTCATACATGAACTTCTTTTCACCCACCTGCAACACACACTGGATCATATAACCCTTAGTTTGTCTTATCGAACTTTCAAGGCAAACAAAAGCCTCTCTTCTAAAGGACCTGCATCCTCATCCTATCCACAAACTGTCTACTATTCTGACTCCCAAACGATTACTGTTCATTTATCGAAAAGTATAGAGCTTCTCCACGAGAATAAAGGAATAGCGGACACATATTCTCGGGAGTTTTCAGGGCTTTCTCCTCCAACTGTTTTTTCATAATATCAGAATTTTTCTGAGCATCATTCTTTATTAAAGAACTTTCTGACTGAGAATCCCAGTTCATTTTTTATTGACTACAAAAAAAGAGATCTTTCAAAGAGAGCTTCAAAAAGGTCAGAAAGCCAGCATGGAAAAATTAAATAAACTTAGGAGGCACTTATTATGAAAAAAGTGGTTTTAATAGTTTTACTCTTATTCATTATGTTTTCACTAAAGTCAATACTATTTGCTGTCCCTGCTGATAAAACGATAACTTGGGAAGGTGGCGGACAAGGGCAGGTTATATTTGAAGGAGCTGATCATGCTGAAAAAGGATACAAATGCGATTCATGTCATCCATCGCTGTTTCAAATGAAAAAAGGGGAAGCAAAGATAACTCCGGCCTCTCACACTAATGGGCAATATTGTGGAGCTTGCCATAACGGGAAGACTGCTTTTAGTACTGATAATCCGAAAAAATGTCATGAATGCCATAAAACAGAGAAAAACCATCATAACAACAAGGATAAGGATAAACATCATGATTGATTTCTGAATAAGGCTTTGATCTGTGGAGTATTATGATGTACAAGGCTATATACCGGTTGGACGAATACCGGATCACGGAAGATGAGAATGGTTTGCTACGGTGGGAAAAGCTCTTTCATTTTGGTATTCAACGAAGCGGGAAATGTTTTATCCTGGGTGACATTCTCATTATAGGTCATTGGAGCCATGAGGAAGCAGGCTACTTGCAATTGGAGTTCTTTGAACAGTTAGAAAAATTGTCTGCTTGGAAAAAAACTCGTTATTATTGTTACTCTTTCGAATTATTGGATATTTCCAATGGGCAAAGCCTTACAAATGATTACCTTGAGAGCAGCTTAAGAAGTATTAACAGTTCCAGTCTAAAGTCCGAAATAAGCGTTAGTACAGGAACGTTCAGACTTGGGCGATATCAAATAACTGTTAACGACAATGGTGAGGTTTCATGGCAAACCTATGGAGGATTGGACAGGGTTGTTGGTGGGCAATGCTTTATTGAGTCAGACGTGCTTTTCATTGGTCCACAAGAATATGACGAAGGGAATCAGAGTAAGCAGGAATTTCTCAACAGGTTAAATCAACTACCGAAATGGAACCAGTCTGAGGCTTGGTGTCGCAGTATGATTTTGCGTACGTGCCAGCATCAACAACAAAGCGAAAATTCTGGTTCCATTGCCCACCACCAAGATACAATGGACGAACATTTCTTTGATGAAAAGCCATCTGCACCTTATCTAAATCAATATAAAGAAACCCATAAGAGATTATTGCTACCGGGTTTCAAGTGGCTGCAAACAGCATGGCATCGCATACGTGGAGGAAAAAGGTAGTTGAAATATCTCATCCCTCTATTCGAGAAAGGGAAACTTAGGGACAACCACCATATTATCTAAAATATGCACCTTTTTAATAGTTACTTTTTTTGTGCTTTTTTCCACATCTGTTGTCAATGCTGTCGATAAAACTCCAGAACAGCTTGTACGAGAAGCAAAGGATGCAATAAATGAAGTATCTATTGATGAAGTCAAAAGAATGATTGATAACAAGGAAGACATAATATTACTTGATGTGCGGGATAGTGAAGAATACGGGACAGGGCACATTCCAGGCGCAATCAATATATCTCGTGGAAGTTTGGATTTTAAAGTACATTTGATAATACCTGATAAAAACACAAAGATAATTGTATATTGTGGTCTTGATCTGAGAAGTCCGTTGGCGACTAAATCATTGAATGATCTTGGATATAAAAAAGCAGTAAATATGATTGGTGGTCTAAAGGCATGGAAAGAAGCGGGTTATCCGGTATTAAAATAACATGCGATATCCTTCCTGAACTCCGCATCACTCTGAGCATCGATAAAGATGCAGCTTTCACATAG
>CAZLFE010000010.1:0-1564 GCA_964558725.1 uncultured Nitrospiraceae bacterium
CTATCAAGGTCTTTTGCCTTTTTGAAACAAAAAGGACTCATTGTTGAAAAGGATAACCTTATTATTATCCCGGACCCCGAAAAATTAAAATTCCTTTCATAATAAAAATTAGTTATAAAATCCTGGCAACAACTTATTCCCAGATCCAGCGATGATGATTGTCATTGCGAGTGAAGTTGCAAGGCGAAGCCGAAGCAAACTCGGAGCGGAATTCCCCACTTCATTCGGAACAAGCTCCGCAATCTTTCCTTTCTCGATGAGATTGCCACGGTCGAAGCGACCTCGCAATGATAGTTTATGTAAGGCTTCAACATGGCTATCACTTGATTCGGGTATTGCAAAAACCTCATCTGACTATTACTTTACTTTTTCTCCTGAATCTGTAATTCACTCCTGACTGACTTGACTCCTCTTACTTCTTTCGTAAGCCTGATGAGACGGGCTTCAGCTTCCCTGCTTGGCACATAGCCAGTAAACAAGACATTTCCATTGGTTGAATTAACATTGATCTTGAAATAGCTCAACTCAGAGTCCTTAACAATTTTTGCGTTAATTTCGGTTGTAATGACTGAATCATCGATAATTTCGCCAGCAGTCCTGCCTGTCAATGATGCACAACCAGAAAATAACATGGAAGAAGAAAAAACCAATACTACTGCAAAAAACCATACTTTCTTCATAGTGTCCTCCTCTTAAAATTAAGCATTACTATCCTCAAGAAGTTGCCATTCAGCATAACCATCTTTCCTATTAGTAAGTTCCCCACCTTTCAATGATATCCTATTAAAATAGAAAATTAGGGACACATCCCATATTTTATTTGCCGCCCTCTTTTCACGGTCTTCCTGTAACTTCAACATAAATCTCCTATCAAGTTTCTTTTCCATACTCTTTACAAACTCTTCACTACCAAAAGGCCTACCCGTCCTCGTGCAATACCTTATGCTCTTCATCTGTTCTTCTATAATACTCGCCCTGATAAATTCAATATAGTTTTTCTCTGTCCTTCTTTAAATAGTGTTTCTCCCAATATTTCATCTTTTACACCAGCTATATGATCCCTTGCACTCGAATACGGAAGGTCTTCCTCCTTTTTTACTATCTTTGCTCGTGTAGGGTTTTGTTCAATGTACCTCGCTACCGCCCACAAATACATCCCTTCATCGACTACGCTGGAATGATACCTACTCTCCCATAATCTGCCCGTCCTTCTGTATGTGTATGTCTTGTTTATATACTGCGTATAACATAGTGTTATACCTTGCATCATTTTGTACAGCAACTCCTTATCATTTGGCCTTGCTAACAAGTGAACATGATTACTCATAAGACAGTATGCAAAATTGGTGAGTTCCATTTATCTGAATATTTCTTGAGTACCGATAAATACTTCTCTCGTCTTTCCTATTAAAAAATACCTTTCCTCTGTCGTTTCCCCTTTGGACAATGTAATGTGGAAAGCTAGCCGCAACCGACCTTGCTATTCTCGGCATGAAGGATTCTACAAAACAATTATTCTTATGTCAAGAAAATATGGGATGTGTCCCTATTTCCTAATTGCTTA
>CAZLFE010000010.1:1664-34342 GCA_964558725.1 uncultured Nitrospiraceae bacterium
AAGAAAATATGGGATGTGTCCCTATTTCCTAATTGCTTAAGGATTTCTATATTTAATAAGCTTCTTCGGAAACTCCTCTTGAAGAAAATCTATTGTTTTCTCCCTCCCTTGACTTAAGTCAAAGACTCTTATTCTCATATGATATATAGTTTAAATAAATCACCCCCACCCTAACCCTCCCCCATCAATGGGGAGGGACATTGTGGAAACCCTGCGGCAAGACTGCAGGGAATTAACAAGTTAAAACATGACAGGAGGCATACAATGAAAAGAAAGATAATTAAGATCAATGAGGAACTCTGTGATGGCTGTGGGAATTGTGTAAGTGCATGTTCAGAGGGGGCATTACAGATCGTTGATGGAAAGGCAAAACTCGTTAAAGAAGATTTCTGTGATGGGTTCGGGGACTGTATCGGGGAATGCCCAACAGGTGCATTAACCATAGAGGAAAAGAAATCAAGACCCTTTGACGAAGAGGCAACAAAAGAATACCTCTTGAAAACACGGGGTAAAGAAGCAGTATGGAAAATGGAAGAGGCACAGAAGAAACACTCAGTGAAGGAACATTCAACTATGCCATGTGGCTGTCCAGGAAGTTTTGCTCAAACACTCAACAGGTCAGTAACAGTTAATGCTTTGAGCCATCAAGAAATAGAGTCTCAGCTCAGGAACTGGCCTTTTCAGATAACCTTGCTTCCCCTTAAGGCACCCTACTTCGAAAATGCAGATTTACTGGTTGCTGCTGACTGCTGCGCTTATGCATACGGAGGGTTTCACAGCGACTTTATCAAAGATCACACACTGGCAATCGGCTGCCCCAAACTTGACAATGCCAATGCCTATAAGGAAAAACTGGCAACGATATTCAGCGAAAACAATATCAAATCTGTGACTGTAACCTATATGGAAGTACCTTGCTGCATGGGACTTGTGAAATTGGTCGAGGAGGCAGTAAAAGAGAGTGGAAAGGATATTCCGTTAAAGAAAGTGAAGATAGGTATCAAAGGTGATCTCTCGTAGTCATTCCAAACTTCTTTCGGAATCTATAGATGCTGACCCATTACTTCATGCAAATCTAATGTCTTATCTCGGCAACTTTATCATTCCGGCTTCTTGTCATTCCAGCTTGACTGGAGTCCTTCTTGAAGAAAGATCCTGGCCAAGCCAGGATGACAAAGAATTAGAAGGACTCCCGATCCGCCTCGGGCGAAGGAGTGACAGAGAACGAGACGAACTGTGGAGGACATTTATTATGTAGGGGGCATAAATTCAGAATGCATCTAAGTTCGTATTTTATACTTATGTTAGGTTTTTAGGAGGGGAACATTTTCCCGGGATTCAGGACATTTTTTGGATCAAATACCTTTTTTATGGATCTCATGATTGATAGTCCTGCTTCTGAAATCTCCATTCCCATATAAGGTGCTTTCGTCAGCCCGACGCCGTGTTCTCCTGAGATAGTGCCGCCAAGCTCAAGGGTTTCCTTAAATACCTGCCCTACAAGCTCCAACCCCTTTTTGTATTCCTCTTTGTTTTTCCTGTCAACCATGATATTTACATGGATATTACCGTCGCCTGCATGTCCGAAGTTTACTATCTTTATACCCCTTTCCTCTGAGAGCCTTCTGAGTCGGTTCAGCATATCAGGTATCCTGTTTCGCGGGACGACAATATCTTCATTGATCTTTGTGGGGCTTATATGATAAAGGGCAGGAGAAACGGCACGCCTCGCCTCCCATAGTTTTCCCCGTGCTTCTTCATCCTCCGCCATATTCACCTCTGCACCAAGATGCTCGCATATATCAGCCACCTTCTCCGCCTCTTTTGTAATCGTCGATGGATAGCCATCAAGCTCTATGAGGAGGATCGCCTCCACCTCTTGAGGAAGACCAACAGGCTTAAAATTTTCAACTGCCTTGATCGCCTCGCGATCCATAAACTCAAGTGTCCTTGGCATTATCTTGGAAGTTATAATCTTAGATACTGCATGGCCTGATGACTCAAGATTATTGAACATGGCGAGTAAAGTGATAACTTCTTCAGGCATGGGAAGGATCTTCAATCGTATTTTTGTAAATACTGATAGTGTTCCCTCTGATCCAACAAGGAGTCTCGTAAGGTCATACCCAACAACACCTTTGGGAGTTTTTACGCCTGTGGTTACTATCTTCCCATTTGGAAGCACCGCCTCTATCTCCATCACATAGTCTCTCGTTACCCCGTATTTGATAGCTCTCGGACCCCCCGCATTTTCTGCAACATTTCCTCCTATCGTACAGAAGTTCATACTCGCAGGATCTGGTGGATAGAAGAGACCCCTTCTTTCAAGATCTCGCTGGAGTCTCCCATTGATCAGGCCTGGCTCACAGAGAACACAGAGATTCTCAGGGTCTACCTCGAGAATCCTGTTCATCTTTTCGAGACTGAGTATTATTGCTCCATTTAATGGAACAACACCTCCTGTCATGCCTGTGCCTGCACCTCGAGGGACAACAGGAATGCCAGTTTCAAAGGCATACTTTATTACCTTTACAACATCCTCTGTATGTTCTGGCCAGACAACGGCTGAAGGAGACGCCTCCAGACCCGATGCATCAAAACCATAACACAGAAGATCTTCAGGAGCGGTTGATATTTTTATGTTCGGTAATTCATCTATGAGAGCATTCATGTGAAAGTAACCTGACGATAAATTTAAAATTTAAAGGTAAAAAGTAAAAATATCAGTTCAAAAATCAAAAATCGTTACCCAAAGGAAGAGTTACTAATAAACCATATGTAAGGTCACATTTCTATAACTATTTTGTCATGCTGGCTTATCCAGCATCTTTCTTGAAGAAAGATTCCAGACAAGCTGGAATGACAGTAAATGTGGTCTTCCTTATGAACACCTTAGTAAGTTTCATATAATTTTAATTTTATGCTTCAACAAGCTGCATGGATATTACCTTGGATACCCCTGCTTCCTCAGTGGTTATCCCATACAGGTAATCTGATGCGCTCATGGTGGTTCTGTTATGGGTGATGATAATAAATTGTATATCCCTTGACAGCTCCTGCAACATCCTTGCAAACCTTTCTGTGTTCGATTCATCCAAGGTAGCATCTGCCTCATCCAGAATACAGAGGGGGGCAGGTTTAATGAGAAAGCTTGCAAAAAGAAGCGACAACGCAGTGAGTGTCTTCTCACCTCCAGAGAGGAGGTTTATATTCTGCAGTCTCTTTCCCGGAGGCTGCGCTATAATATCAATACCCGATTCGAGGATATTCTCCTCATCTGTTAAAACCAAGTCAGCCTTTCCCCCACCGAAAAACACCGTAAAGACTTCTGAAAATTTTGCCTTGAGCGTATCAAATGCCTCCTTGAGTCTCCTCCGTGTGGTAGCATTTATCTTCGTGATCGCTTCTTCGAGTTCTGCTATAGATTTGCTCAGGTCCTCCCGCTGCTTTGAGAGGAACTCATACCGTGTGCGCAGTTCTTCATACTCCTCTAGTGTGCCCAGGTTTACAGGTCCGAGTTCCTGAATCTTTTCTCTGAGCACGACAAGCCGTTCCTCATCCTCGGGGGTAAAGGGTTCAACCTCTAGCGTATCTATGTTCGAACCGTAGTTTTGACTTATGTGTTCAGAGAGGTTATCTAATTTTACCCTGTGTTCAGCTCTGGAGATATCAAGTTCTGCCACCCTCTGAGAAAGGGAATCTATTTCACGCCTGAGGTACTTAAGTTCCTGTTCTGCTCTGAGTAGGTCCTGATTTTCAGCCTCAACCACTTCTTTTCTTTCCGATATCTCTTTCCTGAGTTTATCTGTAGCAGTGATCAGGGATCGAATCTGTTCTTCATATTCTGCTATCTCTGTTTCACGTTGGGAGATACGAGAATTTACTGAAGAGATCTCTTCAAACAGATACCCTTTTTTCAGGTCGATCTCCCCTACCTTTTTGAGTAAGGCCTCCTTTTCCTTAAAGGCTGATTCCATCTTTTCTTTGAGAGATGCCATGGAAAGTCTGAGGTCTGTCACATCTGAACGATAGCTTTCGAGCTTTGTCCTTTTCTCAGTGATTTCTTCCAAGAGGGAAGCGCTATCCTTTTCCATATCTCCTCTCTTTGCTTCAGATGACTGGACTTCGGCTTCCTTCTCCATGATAAGTTTTTGTAGCAACTCCTTTTCTCCGATTAACTGCCCAACCTCTGTGTTGAGATAAGATAGCTTTCTCTCTGTGCGCTCTTTTTCTTCCCTGGTGTTATCCACGGTCAATCTCAGAAGAGAAATCTCCTTCTCTCCATCTATAATGCGTGACTCGATACCCTTGAGTTCAGATTCTCCTTTTTCTATTGACTCCTGGGCTGAAGTCAACTCAGCTTCCAGTTGCACCGTCATAGTCTCTTTATTCTCGATTATTCCCTCAAGTTCCTTTATTTCTCTTTTCCTCTTGAATATGCCTTTGACCTCTCCTCCGATAACTGCACCTGATGGTTCTACTACTTCCCCATCAATGGTCACATAGAATAGTCTTTTACCTGTGTTTATGAGATAAAGGGCTTCTTTGAGATTTCTGATGATAAAGATATTGTCTAGCAGAGCCTTAGCAACTCCTGAAAACCCCTCGGGAGTCTTTACAAAATTCGATGCCCTCCCTATCACCCCTTCAGGTACTTCTATCTCTCCAGAAAATCCCCCCTCCCCCCCTTTACTAAAGGGGGGTAAAGGGGGATTAACAGGTATGAAGGCCGTCCTGCCAAGACCTTTCTCCTTTAAAGAAGACATGGCAATCTCGATATCATTGAAAGATGATAGAATGAACAAATTCACCTTCTCAGAGAGGGCGCTCTCTATGGCCTTTTCATATTCAGCCTCGACCTCAAAGACATCTGAAATAGATTCGAGGAGACGGAGGTCTAAACCTTCTGAGAGAAGGTCTCTTGTTGGCCTGTCAAAGACAATCTCTCTGAGAGACTCCAGCCGGGATTTATATGATGCCAGTTCTTCCCTGAGTCTCGAAAGGGTCTCCCTGATTTCCTCGATCTTTTTACTGCTTGTGGAAAGTTCTTTTATGTGCGTGTCTTTCTTTTCATTCAGCAGGAGAAGTTCATTATCCTTATCCCGAAGGGTTGTCTCAGTATCCTGTATAGAGGAATCTATCTCGGTCAACCTCTTTCTCAGATTCTCTGCATCTTTTTGTGAAGACGTCTCCCTCCGTGTTAGGTCTTCGAGAGATGACTGGAGCCTGCTGAGATCATTCCTTAGGTTGCTGCTTTCCTCTGAAATCCTGAAGATCCCTCGCCTTTTGCCCTCGAGCAGTTCCTCCTTTTCTGAAAGTTCTTCTTCCAAAGACCTGAGGAGACCTGTCTTCTCCCCGAGCATTTCTCTCTGCCTCTCTATGTCTGACAGGAAACCTTCCCCGGAGATATCCAGGTTTTCCTTTTTGGCGAGCGCTTCGCTCCTCTGTAAATTGAATTCTTCCTCTTGCTGATACAGTTTTGTGAGATATTCTTTAAGATTATCCCTATCTGTTTTTGATATGGCTGTACCCTTTTCGAGTTCAGCTACTTCTCTCTCTAAGTTCTGTAAATTCCCCTGGAGTTCTTCTAATGCCTTTTCTTTCTCAAGGAGTTCAAGCCGTTTTATTTCAGTCGAATTCTCAATCTTCGTGAGTTCTGCTCTCTTCAGTGATTCCTCTTCCCTCAGGGTATTATATTCTGAAAGGATCGCTGAAAAGGATTCTTTCAGGGCCTGGTAATCTCTCTTTGCAATCTTCAGTTCTATGGAGTTCATTTCAGAAGAGAGGTTCTTATATCTCTCAGCCTTTCTTGCAATTCTGTCGAGGAGATTAATCTGCTTCTTTACCTCTGTAATAATATCGTTTATCCTCTGGAGGTTTGTCCTCGATAATTCGAGCTTGGCCAGGGCCTCTTTCTTCCTGAAATTGTACTTCATAACCCCTGCTACTTCCTCTATCAAAATCCTTCTTTCTTGTGGTCTTGAGTTCAGTATCTCTGAAACACCTTCCTGCGCGAGTATCGAATAGCTTTTTACCTCCAGACCGGTGTCAAGGAAAAGGTCCTTAATGTCTTTGAGCCTGCACTGATTTTTATTCAGTATATATTCGCTGTCACCTGACCGATAAAGCCTCCTGGTAACAGATGCTACATCTGATACCCCATCTCCATTATCATCATTCGACGGCTTAACATCATTCAGTCCGGAGACTACCATTGTGACCTCTGCCATTCCTTTGGGTTTCTTCAAAGCAGAACCATTGAATATAACCTCTTCCATCTTCTCACCTCTGAGGGTCTTTGCACTCTGCTCTCCGAGGACCCACCTGAATGCATCCACAACATTACTCTTTCCGCAACCGTTAGGACCAATAATGCAGGTAATCCCTTGGTGGAAGTTAAATATGGTTCTCTCTGAGAAGGATTTAAATCCTGTTAACTCGATTCTCTCAATTCGCATTATGAATAATATAACTTATACTGTCTGCACTGACAAGTCTATTTTGTAATAGATTCAAAATCTGACATCCGTTTCGTATTTTGACACTGAAGAGATGCCTCTGTTAAAATTTACACAAAGATGAATCCCTACATACAGAGAAAGATTATAAAAAAACAAGGCACATCTTTTGAAGAGAGAGAAGATTCCATTGCTGTAGAAAAAAGACTGAGGGTTTCTGTGAATGGAAAGGATCTTATTACTCTCTATTGTACACCTCTCATGATAAAGGAGTTAATAGTTGGTCTTTTTCTTACAGAAGGTATCATCACGGAAATCCACCCGGAGGGTATGAAGATTGAATATGGTGAAGAGATACGGGTTGATATATCCGTTGCTGACGCATCAACAGAAGGAGTGATAACCTCACGCTGCATCGGAGGGGTCACTCTGGGCAAAAAAAGAAATTTCGAAGAAGTGAAAGATGATTTTTCCCTTGAGGCAGGAACTCTCAAGAGCATTTTTGATGAGTTCCAGCAGAGGTCTGATCTCTTCAGGCTGACAGGTTGCTTTCATGGTGCGGCACTATCAGATGGAGAGAGAATTCTTGTCTTCGCAGAGGATATAGGAAGGCACAATGCTGTTGATAAGGTGATAGGATATTCTATTCTCCAGAATATTTCCTTCAAAAACAAAGTGATGTTAGTAAGTTGCCGTCTTTCCTCAGAGATTGTTTCAAAATGTTCGCGATGGGGGATTCCAATAGTAGCCAGCAGGGCAGCACCAACAGACCTAGCGATCAGAATGGCCGAGATATCGGGCATGACTATTGTGGGCTTTGTAAGGGGAGAACGCATGAATATATATACGAATCCACAAAGGATCCCTCAGTAAAACTCTAAATTCGAAATCCTAAATTCTAAACAATATCAAATGATCAAAGCCAAAATTCAAAACACTATAATTCAGATATTTAGTCCCTTAAACATTGGGATTTTGAATTTGTTTAGGATTTAGAATTTAGATATTAGAATTTTAATTGCCGGCCTATTTCATTTTGTATTTGGCCAGTCTATGCCGGAAGGACCTAAAAGACAGGTTAAGAAGTTTTGCGGCCTCTTTCTTCACTCCACCAGACTTTTCGAGTGCCTTGAATAGATATCTCTTCTCAATATCTCCGATAATTTTATCAATATCGACGCCTTCTGCAGTAAGTTCGGGAATTTCTTTTGTTTCATCTGCATATCCAGCTATTTCATTGGGGAGTTCTGCTGGTGTTATCTCTTCTTTCTCTGTGAGAAGGGCTATCCGTTCAATAACATTCTCGAGTTCTCTCACATTCCCCTTCCATGGATACCCCATTAATACCCGCATCGCCTCAGGTGTAATCTTTCTCGGTTGGTTTGATATCTTTTTGAGAAAATGTTCTACAAGTAACGGGATATCCTCCTTCCTCTCTCGAAGGGGAGGTATCTGAATAGGCACAACATTAAGCCTATAGTATAAATCTTCCCTGAACCTGCCTGATGCAGTCTCTTCCTTTATATCTTTATTCGTTGCCGATATAACCCTAACATCAACCTTTATGTCTGTCGTCCCACCTACTCGCCTGAATGAACCATTCTCAAGGACTCTGAGAAGCTTAGCCTGAAGGTTAATCGGCATCTCACCAATCTCATCGAGGAAGATACTTCCGCTGTCTGCTACCTCAAATAACCCTTGTTTGTTATGTATAGCACCAGTAAAAGCGCCTCTCATATGTCCGAAGAGTTCTGACTCGAGTAGTCCCTCAGGAAAGGCTGCGCAGTTTATTGCGACAAAATTCCGATCCTTCCTTTGGCTGAGGTTATGCAAAGCCGCTGCAACTAATTCCTTGCCCGAGCCACTTTCGCCTATGATCAGAACACTTGAGTTACTCTGTGCAATTTTGGGAATCAGTTTGAAGAGCTCTTGCATCTGAGGGCTTTGACCGATAATATTTTCAAGCCTGTATGTAGTTTTGACCTTTTTCCGTAAGAGTGAAACCTCCTCACTGAGCCTCTTCTTCTCAAGGGCCTTTTCTACAATTAACCTGATCTCGTCTATCTTGAAGGGTTTGTTAATATAGTCATAGGCACCTGATTTCATGGCATCGATCGCTGCCTCTGTTGTCCCGAAGGCTGTTATCATAATTATAATGGTATCGGGAGATATCTCTTTTGCTTTCTTCAGAAGTTCGAAGCCACCAACCTTAGGCATCTTTATATCTGTTATGACAAGATCAAAGATATCATTGGTAATATACGAGAGTCCTTCAAGTCCGTCAGAGGCAGAGACTACTTCATACTTCTCTCCTTCCAGAAGGATCTTAAGCACTTCCCTCATGCTTTTTTCGTCTTCTACTATGAGTATTCTTCCCTTATACTTTTCCATTTGTCTTAGGTAATATAACCTCAAAGGTCGTACCAAATCCAGGACTACTTTTCACGTTTATACTCCCGGCATGTTCCTCGATGATTCTGTAGGCAATGGAAAGCCCAAGACCTGTTCCATTCTCCTTGGTAGTAAAAAAGGGATAAAAGATCCTTTCCATATCATGGTCATCAATGCCAATTCCTGAATCCTTAAACATTACTTCTACAGCAGTGCTCGTGTTCCTTGTAGAGACAATAAGTTCCCCTCCTTCAGGCATCGCTTCTATCGCGTTTAACCCGAGATTCCAGAATACCTGCCGCATCTTCTGAGGATCTGCATCTACTTCGAGCCTGCCAAGGTATTTTTTATTTATAGATATATTACTTTTGTTATGGTCTGCGTGCTTCAGAAGTTCTATGGTCTCATCGAGAATACCGTGCAGTTCGCATCTTTTAAACTCAGGTGGCGTAGGTCGTGAATAGGTAAGGAAATCGGTTATGATGCTGTTGAGACGTTCCATCTCTTTCAGGGCAATCTCCATAAGTCTCATCTTTTGGTTCTGAGGCATCGTGTCCTCTCTGAGCATCTCTATAGAACCCTTCAGGGAGGCAAGAGGATTCCTGATTTCATGGGCGATGTTCGATGAAAGTTCTCCTAAAGCTGCCCATTTTTCTTTCAACTTCATTTCAGCCTCAAACTTCTTCAGTTCCGTGATGTCCTGGAATATCCCTATAAAACCAGTATCATCCCCGCTAACATCCTTCAGGGGAGTGATCTGTAAGCCGATTACCTTCTGGATCCCATCTGCCCTTATGATCTCCTCGCGTCGACTACTCACAAAAGAAGACTGGAAGAAGGGTAAGACTTCGTCTATCCTTTTGCCTATGACAGTGTCCTTTTTAATGCCTGTTATCCTTTCAGCAGCTCGATTGAAGATTAATACTCTACCAGATTGATCAGTTGTGAACAGTCCGCTCGGAAGACTTTGTATGACCTCCTTATTAAAAAACTCAAGATCCCGCAGGTCCGTATCCATTTCATCAAGTTTTTGTGCTGTCTTCTCAAGCCTTGACGAGAGATAGCCACTGAGGAAAGCAGTAAGATAAAAGGAGATGATATGAATAAATATGTTATAGAGGTAATCCCCCATCACTATTGACTGTCCAGTGCTAAAAGGCAGTAATCCATGAAACTGGAAGTTTATAAGCATCCCGTAAAGGATACTGCTCAGTGTTGCTGTTATGTAACCAGCCCTTTTATTTAATACAATACTTGAAGATATGACGGCAAGCGCGAGGGTGAAGGAAAACCAGCTCTCTATCCCGCCCGTAATATAAATGAGTATTATTCCAAAAAGCACATCGAGGATTAACTGGGCATAGGCGAAGGCAAAAAGCTTCTTAAGCCGTTCGATTATAATGGCGTAAATAATGGTTACGGCATAGAGAGAGATAATAAGATAAGAGAGGGCTTGTGGATAAGGAAATTTTTCGTATCCTGCCTTAAAAATGAAGGACGAACCGAGCAGGAGGGTAACAAAGCTAGCCCTGAAGGCTATGAGGGCCTTTATCCGTATTTTTAAGGCTGCAGCATGTTCTGCCATCTCCCTCTCATTTTATGCTTATTCCCCAAAAAGTTGTTTAAGCGGATATTATCATTTTATAAGAGTAATCAATTTAAATATCGGAAGATACATGGCGACAACGATAAAACCAACGGTGGTTCCGAGAAATATCATAAGCACCGGTTCCATCATCGCAGTGAGATTTGACACAGCTGCATCCACCTCGTCATCATAGAAATCTGCAATCTTGCTAAGCATTGCATCAAGAGCGCCGGTTGATTCACCGACTGCTACCATATGTGTGACCATTGGGGGGAAGACTTTTGTCTTCTTAATAGGTTCAGCGAGTGTCTTTCCTCCCACCACTTCCTTTCTGACATCGAGAATCGAATATTCGACTACCTTGTTGCCTGATGTCTTCGCTGTTATCTCAAGGCAATCTAAGATCGGTACACCACTGCTGACAAGTGTTCCGAGAGTCCTTGTAAATTTTGCAACAGCTACCTTATTAAGGAGTGCACCAACAATAGGTAACTTAAGCGATATTGAATCAATGATCTTTTTGCCCTTTTCCGTCCTCCGAAACTGGGTGATAAAGACGATGGCGCCAATTATTGCAATAAGAGTTACGAGCCCTCCGATACCGGCAATGAATTTACTCAGCCCAATTACCATCCTCGTTGGTAGCGGGAGTGTTCCTCCAAGCTGGACAAACATCTTTGAAAATGTCGGCACAACAAAGATCATTATGATAGCAATTACCAGGACAGCGACGCTTGTAACTACCGCAGGATAAACCATTGCACCTTTCACTTTCTTCTTCAGTTTCATTGACTTTTCTATGTAAGCTGCCAACCTGTTGAGGATTGTATCGAGAATACCGCCGGCCTCACCTGCTGCAACCATATTTACATATAACTCACTAAAAATCCTTGGGTGCTTTTTAAGGGCATCCGCATAGGTTAAGCCTGACTCAACATCTGTCTTGATCTGCGCAATTGTCTTACCGAAAATCTTATTCTCAACCTGGGTAGAAAGTATCTCGAGTGCCTGTACGAGAGGAAGTCCCGCATTTATCATCGTAGAAAACTGTCTTGTAAAGACCACAATGTCTTTATCCTTTACCTTCCCTCCTAAACGGAAGATACGCGCTTTCTTCGGTTTTTCCGTTATAAGCGTAGGGACAATCCTTCTCTTTCCGAGGATTGCGATAACATCTTCCTTTGTTACCGCTTTTATCTCCCCTGACTCTATGATCCCCTTTGGTGTCTTGCCTGACCATTGATATACAGCCATTTCTTATTCCCTCCCCCTGCCAGAGACTGCTGCCACACTTTTCTTCTGGATTATTGCGATCAGCTCCTCAGGCAGAAATGATCTACCAACAGCTTCTTCGTAGGATATCAGTCCTTTTGAATGAAGGTCGTATAATGACTGGTTCATTGTCTGCATCCCGAATTTTGACTGACCCGTCTGCATCATTGAATAGACCTGGTGTATTTTGTCCTCTCGTATCAGGTTTCTTATCGCTGGGTTTGGAAGCATCAATTCAAGGGCAAGAACCCTTCCCTGTCCGGATTTTTTAGGGATAAGCTGCTGCGCAAGTATTCCTTCGAGGACAAAAGAGAGCTGGACCCTTATCTGTTCTTGTTGATGTGGAGGAAAAACATCAATAACACGGTTAATTGTCTGTACAGCCGAATTTGTATGGAGCGTGGCGAGGGTTAAATGGCCTGTTTCTGAGACGGTAAGGGCTGCCTCAATTGTTTCGAGATCGCGCATCTCCCCTATGAGAACTACGTCAGGATCCTGTCTGAGGACATATTTCAATGCAGTTTTAAATGATACTGTATCAGCAGTGACTTCTCTCTGGTTGATCAGACATCTCTTGTGTTGATGAAGATATTCTATTGGGTCCTCTACCGTTATGATATGAGCAGATCTCTCTGAGTTTATCTTGTCGACCATTGCAGCGAGTGTTGTAGATTTGCCGCTTCCCGTTGCTCCCGTAACAAGGATGAGCCCCTGAGACTTTTTTATAACCTCATTGAGGGACTCTGGTAAACCGAGTTCCTTAAAACCCCTGATTTCAAACGGAATAGTTCTGAATGCTCCAGCGACAGCACCCCTTTGCATGAAGATATTTGCCCTAAACCTGCTAACACCCCTGATAGCAAAAGAGAGATCGAGCTCATTGTTTTCCTCATATTTGTGTTTTTGTGCATCCGTCAATATGCTGTAACAGAGAGCTTTTGTATCTGCAGGGGTCAGGGGCGGGTGATCAATGGGCAAGAGTTTTCCATCTATCCTCATCCTCGGTGGGCTTCCTGTAGTTATATGAAGATCTGAAGCCCCTCTCTCTATCATTATCCCGAGTAAGTCATACAGAGTGGCCATAATTCCTCCTTAGAGTTTATAGTTTCCCGTTATTCTTTTTAATCTCATATCCTAAAACTGATTCCATTTCTTCAGTCTCCAAAGGTAATCCTCAATACTTCTTCTCCTGTGGTAACGCCTTCCTTTATCTTATTGAGGCCACTCATCCTCAGGGTCTTCATGCCGAGCTTGACAGCAGTCTTCTTTATCTCATCAGCTGATGCCCCTTCAAGGACAAGCTCCTTGATCTCATCCTTGAGAGGCATAACCTCATAGAGTGCTATCCTTCCTTTATATCCAGAACCATTGCATGCAGGACACCCCTTGCCTCTGTAACATTTCACTGTCTTTGCATCTTCCTCTGAGAAACCTATCTTCAGTAAGGCTGCCTCTGGTATATCCTCCTCCTCTTTGCACTTTGTACATACCTTCCTTACAAGCCTCTGGGCCATGATAAGGATAAGCGATGCAGATACAAGAAAAGGCTCAATACCCATATTCAACAATCTGCTTATGCTGCTTGGGGCATCATTCGTGTGCAGTGTACTTAAGACAAGATGACCTGTAAGGGCTGCTTTGACTGCAATCTCTGCTGTCTCAAAGTCACGAATCTCTCCGACCATAATGATGTCCGGGCTTTGCCTCAAAAAAGACCTCAGGGCTGAGGCAAAGGTGAGGCCAATTTCTTCTTTCACCTGAACCTGATTTATCCCATGGAAGTTATACTCGACAGGATCTTCGACATTCATTATGTTAATTCCGGGTTTATTGAGGTAATTCAATGCAGAGTAGAGGGTTGTTGTCTTACCACTCCCCGTTGGTCCTGTAACGAGGATCATGCCATACGGCTTATTCAGCGCATCCATGAAATCCTTTAGGGCGCCCTCTTCAAATCCGAGCTTTGTTAGGTCTATCTGGAGATTTGATTTATCAAGGATTCTGAGAACTGTCTTTTCACCAAAAAGGCACGGCAAGACCGAAACTCGGAAGTCTATTTCTCTCTTCTTGTCGAGTCTCAGTTTAATCCTTCCATCCTGAGGTAATCTTCTTTCAGCAATATCGAGTTTTGCCATTATCTTGAGCCTCGATGTTACAGAATCTTTAATCTTTTTTGGGAGATTCATTGCGTTAAACATTATACCATCAACTCTGTATCTTACCCTGAGGGATTTCTCATAGGGCTCTATATGGATATCACTTGCACCGCTTTTTATCGCCCTGATAAGTATTCCATTAACAAGCTTAACTACAGGTTCTTCTACTTCCTTGGTCAACATGTCCCTTTTTTCAGTAACAACCTCTACGCTATCGAGTGCATCTCCAACAAGTTTGTCAAATTCATCCACATCAACCATTGGACCTTCATCAACAGGATTAACTCCCACCTCACTAAATTCTTCTTCTGCGTATGTATAACTCTCAGTCTGAAGTACCTCTGGGGATGTATACGTTGTTTCAGCCTGAAGCACTTTTGCCTTTTCTCCTCCTTTTGCCGCGACAAGGGCTTCACCATAGCCCATGTAATAGGCTGACAGGGCATTTAAGATTGAAGATTCACTCGACACAACAACCTCAACATTGTAACCCGTCCTGAACTTTACATCATCAATCGCAAATACATTAGAAGGATCAACCATGGCAATCATCAAGGTAGCACCAACTCTCGCGACAGGCACGATAAGATATTTCCTTGCCATATCAACAGGTATAAGCTTTAAGAGAGAAGGATCGATCTTGTAATCTGAGAGGTTTATTGCAGGAACACCATACTGTCTGCTGAGAAAGGCAACAAGTTTTTCTTCCGTTACATAGCCTAACTTTACGAGATTTGTCCCGAGTCTTCCACCTTCTCTTCTCTGAAGGCTCAGGGCATCTTTCAGTTGTCCTTCCGTGATAATATTAGAGGATAGAAGGAGCTGACCTAATCTTGCTACCATCTCTCACTCCACCTCTTAGTCTCCAAAGGTAGCCCTCATCACCTCTTCTATGGAGGTAATGCCTTCCTTTATCTTATTGAGGCCACTCATCCTCAGGGTCTTCATGCCAAGCTTGACAGCAGTCTTCTTTATCTCATCAGCTGATGCCCCTTCAAGGACAAGCTCCTTGATCTCATCCTTGAGAGGCATAACCTCATAGAGTGCTATCCTTCCTTTATATCCAGAACCATTGCATGCAGGACACCCCTTGCCTCTGTAACATTTCACTGTCTTTGCATCTTCCTCTGAGAAACCTATCTTCAGTAAGGCTGCCTCTGGAATATCCTCCTCCTCTTTGCACTTTGTACATACCTTCCTTACAAGCCTTTGAGAAACAACAAGGATAACCGATGCTGCTACAAGAAAAGGCTCAACGCCCATATTCAACAATCTGCTTATGCTGCCTGGAGCATCATTCGTGTGCAGAGTACTTAAGACGAGATGACCTGTAAGGGCCGCTTTGACTGCAATCTCTGCCGTCTCAAAGTCACGAATCTCTCCGACCATAATGACGTCAGGGTCCTGCCTCAAAAAAGATCTCAGGGCTGAAGCAAAGGTGAGGCCAATCTCTTCTTTCACCTGAACCTGATTTATCCCGAGAAAGTTATACTCGACAGGATCCTCTGCAGTCGATATATTAATGCCCACCTTATTAAGGTAATTCAATCCAGAATAGAGGGTTGTTGTCTTACCACTTCCCGTTGGTCCTGTAACGAGGATCATGCCGTACGGCTTATCCAGCGCATCCATGAAATCCTTTAAGGCGCCCCCTTCAAATCCAAGCTTTGTTAGGTCCATCTGGAGATTTGATTTATCGAGGATCCTTAAAACAACCCTTTCGCCAAAAAGACATGGTACCGTGGAAACACGAAAATCTATCTCCCCTCTTTTGCCGAGTCTCAGTTTAATTCTTCCATCCTGAGGTAACCTTCTTTCCGCAATATCAAGCCTCGCCATGATCTTGAGCCTTGATGACACAGCAGCCTTTATCTTCACCGGCAGGTTCATAACGACATACATCAAGCCATCAATCCTCTGCCTCACCCGCACGGAGTTCTCGTAGGGCTCTACATGGATGTCGCTTGCACCAGCCCTTATTGCATTGATCAGCATACCATTAACAAGTTTCACGATCGGCGGTGCAACATCTCTTATAACTTCTGCATCCTCTTTGTCTTCCACCACCTCGACATTGTCAAGGGCCTTATCCACTACCTCGTCAAGTTTATCAGTATCGCCAAAACCTTCATCAATTGATAAAGAACTTTCTTCAATACTCTCTTCAAAATCCGGGACTTCATAATTCTTTGCCTGAAGCACCTCTGTTGCTAATCCTTTTGAGGCAATGAGGGACTCACCATTACTCATATAATGGGTTGATATGGCATTTAAGATTGAAGATTCACTCGACACAACAACCTCAACATTGTAACCCGTCCTGAACTTTACATCATCAATCGCAAATACATTAGAAGGATCAACCATGGCAATCATCAAGGTAGCACCAACTCTCGCGACAGGCACGATAAGATATTTCCTTGCCATATCAACAGGTATAAGCTTTAAGAGAGAAGGATCGATCTTGTAATCTGAGAGGTTTATTGCAGGAACACCATACTGTCTGCTGAGAAAGGCAACAAGTTTTTCTTCCGTTACATAGCCTAACTTTACGAGATTTGTCCCGAGTCTTCCACCTTCTCTTCTCTGAAGGCTCAGGGCATCTTTCAGTTGTCCCTCCGTGATAATATTAGAGGCTAAAAGGAGCTGACCTAATCTTGCTATCACGTTCTTAACATATATAAAAGCATAATGAATGTCAAACTGGTTTATACGTTTAAGACCTTAGTGATCTCTCTCCTTTTTTATTTTTTTTGCCCATCCACTGTTACGATTATGGTAAATCTTACTTGGCTTTTGAAAGCAAAGCTGATGTCTTTTTATAATATTGCCAATCGTTGACTCAGAAATGTTTTTCATCCCTTTTTGACTGCAATATCCATCTAAAAGGGGTTTGATCTTTTCTTTTCCTAGCCTTGGGTGCCCCTGTCTCAGGGATCTAATAAACTCAATGATCTCAGGAGGAATAGTTGATTTTCTTACTCTCTTGGGACGAGTAGAAAGGGGGACTAAGGCTATAAGTTTACCTCCCATGTCTTTCAGTCTTTTCCTCCAGCGGTTGATTACCTTTCTGTCCGTACCAAAGGCTTCAATAGTAGCCTTTTCCCCATATCTCTCATAGAACCTGATGATCTTCATCCTCTGCGCCGCCACCTCGCTTCCTTCAAATCTCCTGAAACTATTGTTCATATCTTAAAACCATTACGATAACTCCATATTCTCTAACAACCGATTTGCTTTTGTCATGATCCTTATCTATGTTATGTCGCATACGTTTTTTAACTTTTTTACCTTGGAAAAGCTGTGATGAGAATCACAAAAATTTTTAACCCCCAAACACAGCCTGCGGTCTAACCCGGAAGAGTGAGAAAATACAATAGCTACATGATAGGAATAACAATCCGTTAAATATGGTAAAATGTAAATTATAGAGGAAATTCGAGGTTTCGTAAGCATGGTCAGGCAGAAGGATATACCATCACCCAGTGACTTTGAGAGGGCTGAAAGGTTGAGAAAAGTCATAGAGGCCCTATACGAAATAAATAAAAGTGTTCCTGTTATCGTAGAAGGTAATAAAGATGTATCCGCATTGAGAAAGCTCGGTCTTATCGGAGAAATCATTACACTTCATAATGGAAAGAACCTCTACGACTTTTGCTCAGATATTACAGAAAGATTTCAAAAGGTCATCATACTCCTTGACTGGGACAAGAAAGGTGAGAGTCTTCATAAAGCTTTATCTATGCACCTTAATGGACAGTGGGAGGAGTTTTCTTTTTTTAGGGAACTCTTCAAAGTGCATTGTCAGAAGGAGATAAAGGATATCGAAGGGATACCGAAGCTCCTCAGAAGGATAGGAGGAGATGAAAGTCCTTGGTATTAAGGGCGAAAACCTTGCCGTAAAATTCCTCAAAGAGAAAGGCTACAGGATAATCGCACGGAACTATAAAACTCCCATTGGTGAGATTGATATTATTGCACAGGATGGTAATACCATAGTATTTATTGAAGTAAAGACAAGGACAGATGAGTTCTTCGGCCAGCCATTCGAGGCAGTAAATAAGAGGAAAAGACAAAAGCTGAAAAATGTAGCGTTACTCTATCTGAAAAGACACGAGAGGGAATTTCCCGTGAGATTTGATGTCCTCAGTATTTTTTACAGGGAAAACGGAAAGAAGGAGATCGAGCATATCAAGGATGCCTTCGAGGTTTAAGGCTTGCTACCAGACTGTGGAGCTGATTTCTTCGAGACCTTTTTCTCAGGTTCTGCTTCTTTGGATTTCCGCACGTCCTCATAATCAACAAATTCAAGAACAGCCATCGGTGAAGAGTCTTTAACCCTGTTTCTCGTCTGGACAATCCTCAGGTATCCACCATTTCTTCCGGAAAGTCTCGGTGCTATCTCACCGAAAAGTTTTGCAATAGTAGTCCTGTTGGGAAGATACGAAAAGGCAAGTCTTTTTGCATGGAGATCACCTCTGATACCAAGCGTTATCATCTTCTCAGCAACCCTTTTAATCTCTTTTGCCTTTGGAACTGTTGTCTCTATCCTCTGATGTTCAAAGAGCGATACTACCAACCCACGCAAGAGGGCTTTCCTCTGGTTTGCAGTTCTCCCGAATAACCTGCCATCAACTCTATGTCGCATTTTGCTCAACACCTCCACTTCGTGAAGCCATCTCCCTGTTAAGGGCATTAAGGTCGACCCTCATGCCAAGGCGTAAACCCATTGAATAGAGTATCTCTTTTATCTCATTCAGGGACTTGCGTCCAAAGTTCTTTGTCTTGAGCATCTCGTGCTCTGTTTTCTGTACAAGGTCGGCAATGGTTTTTATGCTTGCATTCTTCAGACAGTTATTGGCTCTCACAGAAAGCTCCAGTTCATCAACACTCTTGAGAAGGTTACTGTTGAATATCGGGTTGTCGTTCAATGGTTGTGATTCATTTTCTTCCTGCATTAAACTGATTTCTTCTTCCTCCTTTTCCTCTTCTAATTGGAACAGTTCCATATGCTCAATGACAATAGAAGCAGCCTGTGAAACTGCTTTTTCAGGTGTGATACTTCCATCGGTCCATATCTCCATGACAAGCCTGTCATAATCTGTCGCCCTTCCGACCCTTGCTTTCTCCACGGTGAAGTTAACTTTCTTAATAGGGGTAAAGACAGAATCAACAACAATCATATCTACGGGGAGATCTTCCTCTTTGTTTAACTCGGAGGGTACATATCCTTTGCCTTTTTTGATATGCATCTCAGCCTCAAAGAGGGCATCTTTATCTAATGTTGCTATAACCTGCTCAGGGTTAAGGATTTCAAAAGATGAATCCCCTTGAATGTCAGAGCCTGTCACATCTTTAGGCCCCTTTACTTTTATTGTTGCGGTCTTCACTCCATCAGAATAGAGCTTAAATCTGAGCTTTTTCATATTGAGGATTATGTCAATCACGTCTTCCTTAATGCCGTCTATTTTGGAGAATTCATGAAAGGCACCTTGTATCTTCACAGCCGTAACTGCTGAACCTTCAATAGAAGAAAGCAAGACCCTTCTGAGGGCATTCCCAATAGTAGTACCATAACCACGCTCTAAAGGCTCTGCAATAAGTTTACCGTACGTGTCAGTCAGAGTTTCTTCATCAAACCTGATCTTATCCGGTAACTGAAAGCCTTTTCTCTTCAAATCCATAAGGCCTCCTCTGAATCTTTGAAAGTAAGAAATGGCAACACTGCGTTTCTCATTTCTTTACTTCTTATTATTCCTTAGTTTTTTACTTCGAATAGAGCTCTACTACAAGTTGCTCCTGAACAGGAAGTTGTATTTCCTCCCTTGACGGAATATGCACTACCTTACCTCTCATGTTTGCACTGTCAACCTCAACCCATGGAGGTATTCCTCTATGTTCAGCCTTTGAGAGGCTGTCCATTATTTCGGGTATATCCCTGCTTGATTCCTTCACTTCAACGAAATCCCCGGCCTTGACCTCATAGGACGGAAGGCTCACCATCTTACCGTTTACAAGAAAGTGTCCATGAGTAACAAATTGTCTTGCCTTACGTCTGTTTGGTGCAAAACCCATCCGATAGACAATGTTATCAAGACGGCTCTCGAGGAACTGAAGGAGGACTTCCCCTGTAATGCCTTTTTTCCTTTCTGCATCCAAAAAATACAGCCTGAACTTCCTTTCAAGGAGTCCGTAAATCTTTCTGACCTTCTGTTTTTCCCTGAGTTGGATACCGTAGTCAGACAATTTCCTATAAGCCTGCCCATGCTGTCCTGGAGGATATTTTCTTCTATCGATTGCACATTTTTCTGTGTAGCACCTGTCGCCCTTGAGAAAAAGTTTTTCGCCTTCCCTACGACAAATCCTACATAAAGCTCCTGTATATCTTGCCACGTTAAACTCTCCTCTTTTTTGGTGGCCTACATCCGTTGTGAGGGACCGGTGTTACATCTTTTATGAGGTTAATCTCTAGACCTGCTGCCTGAAGCGCCCTAATAGCAGATTCCCTTCCCGCACCAGGCCCTTTAACAAAGATATCAACCTGCTTCATCCCCAAGTCAATTGCCTTTTTCGCCACTGCTGAAGCTGCTATCTGTGCAGCATAAGGAGTGCCTTTTCGTGAACCTTTAAACCCTAGGTTTCCCGCACTCGACCAGGTAATAACATCACCATTTGGGTCAGTAATGCTTATTATCGTGTTGTTAAAGGTCGCTTGAATATGCGCTGTTCCGAAAGTAACATTTCTTTTCTCTTTCTTGATGCCCTTTTTCCTCTGAGCCATTCAGTTATGCCTCCTTCTTCTTGCTAACGGCCGCTTTTCTTGGTCCTTTGCGAGTTCTGGCATTCGTTCTCGTCCTCTGACCTCTCACAGGAAGTCCTGAACGGTGTCTCAGTCCTCTGTAACTGCCGATGTCCATGAGTCTTTTTATTCCCATGGATATGTCACGTCTGAGATCACCCTCAACTCTATAATCCCTGTCTATTACTGTCCTGATCTTAACAATGTCTTCATCAGTGAGGTCCTTTGCCCTCGTGTTAGGGTTTACCTTTATCTCAGACAATATCTTCTGTGAAAGAGACCTTCCTATGCCGAAGATCCTTGTTAGCCCTATCTCAATGCGCTCATTCTTTGGTAAATCAACTCCAGCAATTCTTGCCAACTCATACTCCTTCCGTTAATTCAAAATACTGTTTTCTCCACTACCAATACAACATCCATAATTCATCCTTGCCGCTGTTTGTGCCTTGGGTTATCACAAATAATTCTTATAATACCCTTCCTTTTTACTATCTTACATTTTGCACAGATAGGTCTTACCGATGACCTTACCTTCATAATGTAACTCCACTCCTCTCAGAAATTTAAAATCTTAAAAAACATCCACTTCAGGGATTAAGAACTTCGGAACTCCTCACCCTTAGGAAAGATAAGTTTCACCATGAACTCCTTTAAAAAAAGGGACTTTAAAGGAACCCCTGTCTTACGTGTGCACTTTTTCATTTTATTTAGCTCTATATGTTATCCTTCCCTTTGTAAGATCATATGGAGAAAGCTCTACTGTTACCTTATCGCCCGGCAAAATCTTTATAAAATGCATCCTCATCTTCCCTGAAACATAGGCGAGTATCACCTGACCATTCTCAAGCTCTACTTTAAACATTGCATTCGGCAGGGTTTCTACAACTATTCCCTGAACCTCTATAGTTTCCTCTTTTGGCATTAACTTTAAATATAAGTTTTTTATTCGCTTTTAGTCAAGATGATAGGTCCTTCCGATGAAACAAGTACAGTGTGCTCAAAATGGGCTGATGGTTTGCCATCAGCTGTAACTGCTGTCCATCCATCATTGAGAATGAAGACCTCATATCCTCCCAAGTTAACCATGGGCTCTATTGCGAGAGTCATGCCTGGCCTGAGCCTCGGTCCCTGTCCAGGTGGTCCAAAGTTTGGAATGTGTGGGTCCTCATGTAATTCTCTGCCAATCCCATGCCCTACAAATGCTCGGACTATAGAAAATCCATTTGACTCCACATGCCTCTGAATAGAATACGAAATATCAGATACTCTATTGCCTACCCTTGCATTCCCAATCCCTATGTACAGAGATTCTTCTGTTACCCTGAGCAGCTTTTCTAAAGCAGGGGCTGCCCCCCCTATAGGAATGGTAACAGCACCATCACCGTAAAACCCATCTTTATAAACACCGAGGTCTATACTCAGAATATCTCCCTCGACTAAAACCCTCTTTGATGGTATGCCGTGAATAACCTCATTATTTACCGATGTGCAGATGCTTGCAGGATATCCCCTGTATCCCTTAAATGCCGGCACCCCTCCCTGTTCCCTAATATGGGTATCGGCAAAGCTCTCGATCTCTATCGTGGTCAAGCCTTGTTTCACCATGATTTTTATGGCATCAATTGTCTTAGCGACGATACGACATGACTGTGCTATCTTTTCTATCTCTTCTGGAGACTTTAAGATAATCATCTATCTGAAAACTGTGCATTACGATTGTGAATCTCCTTTATCACCTTCTGCCTCTTATTCTACCCTTTTTGAGAAAGCCTTCGTATGATCGTGTAATCAGGTGCGTCTCTATCTGGGAAACGGTGTCGAGGGCAACTCCGACGGTAATCAAGATAGAGGTGCCTCCGAAATAAAAAGGGACATGGAATCTTTGGATAAGAATCTCAGGTATGATGCACACAATGGCGAGATAGAGACCACCAACAAATGTCAGCCTCGAGAGAACCTTGTAGATATACTCAGAAGTCTTCTGGCCAGGTCGAATACCAGGGATGTAACCTCCGTACTTCTTGAGATTATCTGAAATATCAACAGGGTTGAAGATAATGGCAGTATAAAAATAGGCAAAGAAAAAGATCATCCCGACATAAAGAAGGGTATAAAAGACTGTCCCTGGAGAAAGCTGCCTGGCAACAGCCTGTACCCATGGTATTGCTATAAATCCTGCCACTGTTGCAGGAAACATAATGATGGAGGAAGCAAATATCGGAGGAATAACTCCTGAGGTATTTATTTTGAGTGGCAGGTGAGTTGATTGCCCTCCATATACTTTCCGCCCTACAACCCTCTTTGCGTATTGCACAGGAATCTTTCTCTGTCCTCTCTCCATGTAGATTATTGCACCAACAACAGCCACCATCATCACGACAAGGGCGATAACAAAAAAGAGGGAGAGCTCTCCTGCCCGTATGAGGCTGGTTGTACTTATGACAGCATTAGGAAAACGTGCAACTATTCCGGCGAAGATGATGAGGGATATACCGTTCCCTATGCCCCTCTCTGTTATCTGTTCTCCGAGCCACATGATAAAGGCTGTCCCTGATGTGAGGGTAAGCATTGTCAGGAGTCTGAAGGACCAGCCAGGGTTCTGGACAAAAGCGCCATTCTGCATACTTTCGAGTCCTGCAGCAATCCCAAATGATTGAATGGCACTAATGACAACGGTTCCATATCGTGTATATCTTACAATCTTTTTTCGACCTGCTTCTCCCTCTTTTGCAAGTTTACCAATAGCCGGAATTACTACGGTAAGAAGCTGAAGAATAATCGATGCACTTATATAAGGCATGATGCCAAGAGCAAAAATAGTGACCCTCGATAAGGCACCTCCTGAAAACATATCGAAAAAGCCCATGAGAGCACCTGCTCCGCTTTTAGCGAGAAATTCACTGAGTGCCTCTCCGTTAATTCCAGGGGTGGGGATATGAGCGCCAACCCTGTAAACTGCTAAAAGGACAAGGGTAAAGAGAATCCTGCTCTTTAGTTCTGGTATCTTGAATATATTCTGGAAGCTCGAGAGAATTCCCATGGTAGTTTTAGATTATTTCGGCTTTACCACCAGAAGCAGCTATCTTAGTCAGTGCAGAAGCACTAAAGGCATCTGCCCTTATCGTAAAAGGCCTGTGAATCTCACCCTCTCCAAGGACCTTGAGGCCATCCTTCAAATCCTTTACTATGCCCTTTTTAACAAGAACCTCAGGGGTTATAAGATCCAGTCCCTCTACCGTGCTAAGATCCTTCAAATTTATTACTGCAAAATTTATTTTAAAACGGTTTTTAAATCCTCTTTTCGGAAGTCTCCTCTGAAGGGGCATCTGTCCGCCTTCAAAGCCCGGCCCCTTTGTTCCCCCTGAACGAGCCTTTTGCCCTTTATGGCCCCTGCAGGAAGTTTTTCCGTGTCCCGAGCCTATCCCACGACCGACCCTTTTCACTTTTCTGCTCTTTCCTAATGCAGGCTTTAAATCCTCTACCTTTATCATATCTCTTTAGATTCCTCTTCAACCTTTCCTCTCAGTTTTACAACAGACTCGGGATCTTTGAGAATTAAAAGCCCATTCAGCGTTGCCTTTACTGTATTGAAGGGATTATGGCTACGGAGGGATTTTGCAACGATATTCTGAACTCCTGCTACCTCTAAAACTGCCCTGACAGCGCCTCCTGCAATGATGCCGGTACCCTTCTGTGCCGGATTCATAACAATGGTACCTGAGCCGAATCTTCCTACAACCCTGTGAGGAATTGTCTTGTCTTTTATAGGAAACCGTATAAGAGATTTTTTCGCTTGATCAACCGCTTTCCGTATTGCCTCAGGAACTTCTGTGGCCTTTCCTTTGCCCATGCCCACTGTTCCTTCTCCATTTCCTACAACAACAAGGGCAGTGAAGGAAAATCTCCTTCCGCCCTTAACAACCTTTGCTACCCTGTTTATATATACAACTTTATCTTTTAGGTTTAATCCTTCTGGTTCGATCCTTGTCACTATCCCTCCCTAAAATTCGAGTCCTGCTTCCCTGGCTGCCTCTGCCAGTGCTTTTATTCTGCCGTGGTAAAGATATCCACCCCTGTCAAAAACGACCTTCTTTATGCCTTTTTCTAAGGCCTTCCTTGCTATGAGTTCACCAATCTTCTTTGCTGTCTCGATATTACCCTTGTGGGATTTCTCATCTTTCAATTCCTTATCAAGACTTGATGCAGAGACAACAGTATGTCCCTTGAAGTCATCGACAATCTGAGCATATATGTGATTCAGACTCCGATAAACAGAAAGTCTTAACCTCTCGGGAACCCCGAAAACCTTCTTCCTTATTCTTCTATGGCGCCTTTCTCTGCTCTCTTTTTTGCCCCGTGCCAAAAAGACCCTCCTATAATGAAACTATTTCTTACCTGTCTTGCCAGCCTTCAATTTGAGACGTTCACCCGAATACCTGATGCCTTTCCCCTTGTAGGAATCAGGTGGCCTAAGGGTTCTGAGATTTTCAGCCAACTGCCCAAGTTGATGTTTGTCAATTCCCGTAAGTGTAATCAGGGTCTGCTTTGCATCAACAGATGCCTTAATGCCTTCTGGCAATTGAACCTCAACGGGATGGGAGTAGCCAAGGGCTAATACAAGCTTATTAGCCGCTACCTGAGCCTTATAACCGACCCCGACTATCTCAAGGACTTTCTGGTAACCTTGTGAGACCCCGGCTACCATATTAGCAATTACACTCCTTGTGAGACCGTGAAGCGATTTATCAATCCTTGAGTCACTTGCCCTCTCTATAACTACATTGCCGTTATTTACCGAGACATTAATCTTATCTGGATAAACCCAGCTCAACTCGCCTTTTGGCCCTTTGACCTTGATTGTTTTGTTCTCAACCCACAAATCAACACCCTTGGGTATCTCTATGGCCTTTTTGCCTATCCTCGACACTCTGTACTCCTCAAAGGGTACTGTAGCTTAGAGCATAGAGTCCTGAATCTCTTAGCTCTTTGCCCTCTGCTCTTTACTTTTTTATTTTTACCAAACATGACAGATAACTTCTCCGCCAACACTTTCACGTCGAGATGCCTTATCGCTTATTATCCCTTTTGATGTTGTCAGTATTGAAATACCGACTCCACCCATTACCTTCGGTATCTCCTTACTACCAACATAGACCCTTTTTCCTGGTTTGCTAATCCTCTTCAACCCTGATATAACGCTCTCATTCTCAACATATCTCGGGACTATCCTCAGGATACCCTGTCTTTTATCCTTTAATATTTTATATGTCTTTATAAAACCTTCTTCTTTCAATATCCTTGCTATCTCTACTTTCATCCTGGAGGCAGGAATATCAACCTTTTCTGCCCTTATACGCAATGCGTTTCTTATTCTCGTAAGCATATCTGCAATAGGATCAGTTATCATTGATTATCTCCACATAGTTATAGATTACCAGCTCGATTTTGTTACTCCGGGTATCTGCCCAGCAAGGGCAAGAGTTCGGAAACAGACCCTGCACATCCCGAATTTCCGTAGATAACCCCTGGGCCTACCACATAGTTTACACCTGTTATGAGACCTTACCCGGAATTTTGGTTGCCTTTTGGATTTTTCTATCATGCAAACCTTAGCCACTCATCACCTCGTAAATTCAAAAATTAAAATGGAAATTTTAAAATAAAGGAATTCTATAATTTTTAATTTTGATTTTTGCATTTTTAATTTCTAAAGGGCATCCCTAAATACCTTAAAAGGGCTTTCCCTTCCTTACCCGTTTTCGCGCTCGTACAGATTGTGACATCTAACCCATGAGCTATCTCAACCTTGTCATAATCTATCTCAGGAAATATAAACTGCTCTTTGAGACCAAGAGAATAGTTACCCCTTCCATCAAAAGACCTCCCTGATACCCCTTTAAAATCTCTGATCCTCGGTAGAGCTAGACTTATCAACCTATCAAGGAATTCATACATCCTGTCCCCCCTGAGGGTTACTTTGCAGCCTATGGGCACCCCTTGCTTCAGTTTAAAACTTGCAATGGATTTTTTTGCTTTTGTCACCACTGCCTTCTGGCCCGTTATTATGGAAAGTTCCTTCTGTACTGCATCGAGGAGCTTTATGTTCTGTATCGCCTCTCCAAGACCAACATTAAGAACAATCTTCTGTACTTTTGGTACCTCCATGACGTTCTTATAGGAAAATTCTTTCACCATGGCAGGAATTACCTCTTTTATATATCTCTCCTTGAGTCTCGGTGCCACTCCTACTCTATGACCTCCCTGCATTTCTTGCATGTCCTTGCCTTCTTGCCATCTGACAGGACTGTATTGCCAATCCTCGTCGGTTTCCCACACTTTGGACATAAAAGCATCACTTTTGATATATGGAGGGTTGCTTCTTTTTCAATTATTCCTCCCTGTGAATATTTCTTGCTTGGTTTCATATGTCTCTTGATTATGTTAATCTTCTCTATCAGGAGTTTGTCCTTTGATGGTAAAACAGAAATTACTCTCCCCTTTTTACCCTTCTCTCTACCAGAAATTACCAAGACTGTATCATTTTTCTTTATGCTTAAGCCCATAGCTCTTAGAGAACCTCCGGGGCTAAAGAGATTATTTTGGTAAACTCCTTCCACCTGAGTTCCCGTGCCACAGGACCAAATATCCTCGTCCCAACTGGTTCGCCCTCTGCACTGATAATAACAACAGCGTTCTGATCGAAACGAATATATGATCCATCAAGCCTTCTCTGTTCTTTCTTCGTCCTTACCACAACAGCCTTTGTTACAGTTCCCTTTTTGATGTTGCTATCGGGCAATGCCTCCTTCACACTCACAACAATGATATCCCCGAGCCTTGCATACTTCTTATGAGAGCCCCCAAGAACCTTTATACACTGAACCCTTTTGGCACCTGAATTGTCTGCGACCTCAAGTATGCTCCTCAGTTGAACCACTTTCACCCACCTCTCTCTGCCTTACCAAGAACCTCAAGCACTATCCACCTTTTTCCCTTACTGAGAGGCCTTACCTCGAGAATCTTGACAGTATCCCCAATACGACATTTGTTATCCTCATCATGCGTCTTAAACTTTGTCACCCTCTTTACCGTTTTCTTGTATCGAGGGTGTTGAACTAGTCTCTTCACGGCAACCACTACAGTCTTATTCATCTTGTCGCTAATAACTTCACCGGTATAAATTTTTTTAGACATTTCCTATTTATTTCCTGCTTTGATTAGATTTCTCTGTCATTATAGTCAGAACTTTCGCTATGTCTTTTTTTACGGCCCGTATGCGTAAAGGGTTCTCTATCTCACCAGTAGCCTGTTGAAACCTCAGATTGAACAGTTCCTTTCTGAGGTCCTGCTCCTTTTTTATCAATTCCTCTATCGTCATTGCCTTGAGTTCAGATGGTTTCACAGAACCTCCTCATTTCTTTTCACAAACTTTGTTGCCACAGGCAATTTATGCGAGGCAAGACGAAAGGCCTCTTTTGCAAGCTCCTCGCTCACTCCAGACATCTCATAGAGAATCCTCCCTGGCCTGACAACAGCAACCCAGTATTCAAGAGCCCCTTTACCTTTCCCCATCCTTGTCTCAGCTGGCTTTTTGGTTATTGGCTTATCAGGGAAGACCCTTATCCATACTTTGCATCCCCTCTTGGCATGGCGTGTGATAGCAATCCTCGCAGCCTCAATCTGTCTGCTGGAGACCCATCCAGGTTCAAGTGCCTTCAAGCCGAATTCACCAAAGGAGACCGTAGACCCTCTATAAGCCTTTCCATCCATCCTGCCTTTTTGCATCTTCCTGTATTTGACCTTTTTAGGCATTAACATGACAGTACCTGTCCATAATTCGTAATTCGTGACTCTTTGTAATCATTTCTCTCATCTCTCACCTGGTATACATTCTGCGTCACAGAATTAACATTACTATTGGGTCTAATAGGAAGACCCAAAGCTTTCTGGTAATATATCGCCACGATAGATCCATACCTTAACCCCTATTGCACCATAGGTTGTCCGTGCTTCTGTAAAGCCGAAATCAATGTCAGCCCTTAATGTATGGAGAGGAACCCTTCCCTCCCTATACCACTCTGATCGTGCTATTTCAGCTCCAGCAAGTCTCCCTGAGCATGATATCTTTACACCGAGAGCACCAAATCTCCGGGCTGAGGTTACAGCCTTCTTCATAGCCCTCCTGAAAGCAATCCTCTTTTCGAGTTGAAGGCCTACATTTTCTGCAACAAGTTGAGCATCTATTTCCGGTTTCCTAATCTCTTTTATATCTACCGCAATATCTCTTCCGGTCATCAGTTGAAGGTCTTTTCTGAGCTTTTCTACCTCAGCACCCTTTTTGCCAATGATTATTCCGGGTCTTGCAGTATGGATGGCTACTCTCATATGCTGACCTGCCCTTTCTATCTCTATCTTCGAAACCCCAGCATGAAAGAGCCTCTTTTTGAGCATCTTTCTTATTCTGATGTCTTCAAGAACTTGTTCAGCATACCCCTTTTTGAGATACCATCTCGAATCCCAAGTCTTGATTATGCCGAGCCGAATTCCTATAGGATGTGTTTTCTGACCCAGATTGACCTCCTATTCTTCCTCTGATAAAACTAATGTTATATGGCAGCTTCTTTTCCTGATCATATTTGCCTTTCCCATTGCTCTCGGTTCAACTCTTTTCGTTACAGGTCCTTGATCCACAAAAGTCCTTACAATCTTCATGGATTCAGGATTAACAGCCTTTTTCTGTTCTGCATTCGCCATAGCAGATTTAAGGAGTTTTTCAACGAACTTCGCACCCCTATATGGCATAAAATGGAGAAACAGAAGCGCGTCACCGGCACTTTTGCCCCTTATCAAGTTTACTACTCTCCTCGCCTTCCGCGGTGTTATCCGCGCATATCGTAATATTGCCTTTGACTCCATAAAAATTCTTTTACCCCTTTGCAGTCTTTTCTGAGCCTGCATGAGATCTGAAGGTTCTTGTCGGTGAAAACTCGCCAAGCTTATGGCCTACCATGTTTTCTGTAACGTAAACAGGTATGAACTTCCTGCCATTATGAACAGCAAAGGTATATCCTATAAACTCGGGTAATATGGTAGAGCGTCTCGACCATGTTTTGATAATCTTTTTCTCACCACTTTCCGCCATTAACCTGACCTTCTTCATGAGCTTCTCATCTACAAAAGGGCCTTTTTTTAGGGACCTTGCCAACTTACTTTCTCCTCTTTACGATAAATTTATCGGTTCTTTTATTACATCTTGTTTTGACTCCTTCAGGTTTTCCCCACGGTGAGCATGCCGGTCTACCACCAGAGCTTTTGCCCTCACCTCCACCGAGGGGATGGTCGACAGGGTTCATTGCAACACCCCTTACGTGAGGTCTTCTGCCTAACAGTCTCGTTCTTCCTGCTTTGCCATAAGAGATATTTTCATGGTCAGGGTTACCAATCTGTCCAATTGTAGCCATACAGCCTGAAGGTATGAGCCGCACTTCACCTGATGAGAGCTTAACCTGGACATAATTTTCCTCTTTAGCAATAAGCTGTGCTGAAGAGCCTGCACTTCTCACAAATTTGGCACCTTCCCCTGGCCGTAGCTCAATATTATGTATAAATGTTCCTAAGGGGAGGTGGCTTAAGGGTAATGCGTTTCCAATTTTTATCTCAGCATCCCTACCTGATATAACCTCATCTCCCACATGAAGCCCTAAAGGCGCAATTATGTATCTCCTATCACCATCTCTATATTTCAGCAGGGCAATCCTTGCAGATCTGTTAGGGTCATATTCTATTGTCTCAATCTCTGCAGGGACACCCATCTTGTCCCTTTTGAAATCGATAATCCTGAAAGCCCTTCTGTTACCTCCACCTCTATGCCAAGCAGTAACACGCCCGCTGTTATTCCTGCCTCCACTTCTCCTCTTTGGCATCAGAAGAGGCTTGTGCGGAGTATCTGTTGTAAGATCAGTGAAGTCGGAGACCGTTTGAAATCTACTGCCTGGTGATGTTGGATTATATTTTTTAATACCCATTATACGCCTTCAATAAAATCGAGTTTTTCACCCTTCTTAATGGTAATTACGGCTTTCTTTCTATCAGGCCTTTTGCCAAGAGACCTTCCATATCTCTTCCATTTACCCTTTGCATTTATTGTTGAAACCTTCTCAACCTTTACCTTAAAAATCTCTTCTATAGCTTTTTTTATCTCAAGCTTATTAGCATCAGAACTTACCTCAACTAATATCTTATTTTCTGATTCCTTGAGAAGACTGCCTTTTTCTGTAAAAAGGGGTTTTTTAATTATAGTATAGAGACTCCTCATTTTAATACCTCGGCATCTGCTAATCGAGAAACTGCTTCTTTCGTCATAAGGAGTCTACCCGAAATCATTACATCATAGGGATTCAGGTCTGAAATCCTAACCACCTTTACACCTGGAATATTCCTCGATGAAAGGGTTACAACTGCATCTCTTTGAGGAGTTATGATAAGTACCCTCTCCCCTTCTAATCCAAGGTTCTTCAACGTTGCTATCATATCTTTTGTTTTGGGCTGATCCATTGAGAATCCATCTATGACGGTTATTGCCCCCTCTGCCATCTTTAAAGAAAGGGCTGTTCTTAAAGCAAGCCTTTTTACTTTTTTGGGAGGTTCATAAGAGTAATCTCTTGGTTGTGGACCAAAAGTTGTTCCCCCGCCCCTCCATAAGGGAGAGCGATTGCTTCCCACTCTTGCCCTTCCTGTATGTTTCTGCTTCCACGGCTTTCTTCCTCCCCCTCGAATAAGACCTCTCGTCTTTGTTGCGTGGGTACCCTGCCTCTGGTTTGCAAGAAAATTCATCACTCCTTCATGGAGGACAGCCGGCTTAGTCTGGAGACCAAAGACCTCGTCTTTAAGGTTAATCTTCCCAATAATATTATTATTCTTGTCTTTTATTTCAACATCGGGCATTTCAGTCTTCCTTTTTAATCTCTAAATAGGCACCCTTCGAACCTGGAACTGAGCCTTTTATAAGGAGTAAGTTCTGGTCAGTCCTGACATCAACGATTTCAAGGTTCCTTGCTGTTACTCTCCTATAACCCATATGACCTGGAAGTCCTTTATTTTTCCAGACACGCGATGGAAAGGAACTTGAACCGATAGAGCCTGGTGCCCTGTTAAACATTGATCCATGAGATCCTGGTCCTCCCGCATAATGATGCCTTTTCATAACACCCTGAAATCCTTTACCTTTAGAAATGCCTGTGACAGAAATTTTGTCTCCCTTTGTAAACTTTTCCACAGTCACAAGTTCACCAACCTTTAAACCACTTATAGGAAATTCTTTTAATAGTCTATAAGGCTTAACCCCTGCCTTTTTGAAAACACCTGTCATGGGCTTTTTCAATTTCTTTTCTTTTACCTCTAAAAAGCCAACTTTAACAGCCTCATATCCGTCATTATCAAATGTTTTGACTTGGATAACACAACAAGGACCGGCTTCAACAACAGTAACAGGATATGCTTTCCCATCCTCTGTATATATCTGTGTCATACCGAGTTTTTTTCCGAGAATACCCATCATAATTTTATCTCCACATCGACTCCGGCTGCGAGCTCTAATTTCATGAGAGCATCGATAGTTTGAGGAGTTGGATCATATATGTCTATCACTCTCTTATGTGTCCTGATCTCAAACTGTTCCCTCGATTTTTTATCCACGTGCGGAGACCTGAGAACAGTTATCTTGCTTATTTTTGTTGGCAAGGGTACCGGACCTGCTATCCTTGCTCCTGTTCTCTGGGCAGTATCCACTATCTCCTTCACAGACCTGTCAAGTATCCTGTGATCATAAGCCCTTAATTTTATCCTTATCTTCTGGTTCACCCTTTCCTCAAATCTATACACAGATGATCACTAATTAAAAACATACAGACTATCGCAGAAATCTGTGCTAATCTATGAATAATATCTGTGTCCATCTGTGTTTTTTTCATTCCAGTATTTCCGTAACAACACCTGCACCAACGGTCCTTCCACCC
>CAZLFE010000011.1:0-15163 GCA_964558725.1 uncultured Nitrospiraceae bacterium
TCCGATTTTATCAGACGCCACTGCCAAGCTTTCGCCCACAACTCTGCGAAGATCCCTCTTGACGCCAATTGTCTGCAACAGGGAATCCTGCGTGTCGTGAACCTTCACAACTGATGATAAGTGACCTGTGACTATTGAATTCGCATAGTGGAGTTGTTGGTAAGCTCGGTCGATCGAACTGAGTACTTCTGCCTCCTGAGCATTCAACGGGTCAAGAAGCTCTTTACGCTTCGACTCGACATCCGCCCGTATCTTTAACACCAATATTTCCATTCCTCTGAGGACACGACTTTGAAGCTCAGGCGACGCATCAGGCTTGAATGCGGCGTCAATTGCCAGAAGTAGTGATTTCTTTCGATCTTCGGCATTTGGACTTGAGGCCAGTTCCTTTTGGCGATTTATCGCATTCCGAATTTGAAACGGCGCATAAACGTCGTCCACAAAACGATTGACATCATGTCGCATGCGTTCAAAGAGGATTTGAGCGAGGTCACGGTGTGATTCATAGACTACCGATAGATCCCGACCGACGGTAACGGAGAGTTCTACTGCCTGTTTGGGAACTTGGGCACATGCCCCAATGAGCAATCCAATGAAAACAACAAGGACCAATCGTAGAACCATGGATTTTCTCCTTTCAAATGAAAATGAAAAAAAGGTTCGCTTTCGTCAATTAAGCTTTTCATTAACGATCAACGCCGAGATCAACGCCGAAGCCACCACGCACGCACCAGTTGGCTAAGACTTCTTCTGTCTTAGAGGCTCTATCAATGCCGTTACCCGGACAAAAGAAATATGCCATGTTAGAGTCGAAGGGCCAGTTAGTTGTCGACCAGTAACAATAATTCAAATTGATAAAGGGATGTCCACAAGGAAGGAAATGTGGCCAATTATCACAATGTTCGTAGAGACTCATCAATTCATCAAATGTGGGAAGCCGCCACCCAGAACGACCCCCGGTCCATGAGTTCCGACATTGCCATTGAGCTACCCACCAGTCTCCCGGGTAATTCCGAGGGGATCTTTCCCACACAAGCCCCGTTTCTTTGTCAAGGACGGCTGCACCATCCATGACAAGCTCAAACCCTGGGCATGCCGTAGCGTCACACTGAAGTTTCTGGCTCCAGGTTGGCGGGATCTGGTCAAGAGTTTTCATTGTTGGTCCTGGTGGGTCGGTTGGTTCAAGGCTGCCAGCGATGCTGAGGGCCGGTAAAGCCAATGCAATTACCATAATAATTGTTAGTACCAAAATTGATTTCTTCCTGACATCCATTTCATACCTCCTTTGTTCAAGAGTTTTTGATGCTGTCATTGCGAGCCCGAAGGGTATGGCAATCTCTCGTTTTCAAGCTTTTATAAGATTGCTCCGTCGGTCGCAAGGACCTCGCAATGACATCCTGTAATTCCGTTCACCCTTGAAAAACTTATCTAAACGACTACGGCCCTATTGTAAAGTTCTTGTTACTTGTATCAGTTCCCACTTTTGTTCCGCCTGCATCTTTAAGTATTACCTTAACCTTGCATTTTGTTGATGACACAGCAGGTACTGTCCAGTTGTAACTTCCGGGATTGCCTGTGAGGGTTTTTATGGCATTCCAGGTGGTTCCGTTAGTAGTGTACTGTAATACTGTTTTTGCCACGGGGTTCACTGTTTTGTTGGTCACCCATTTTATAGTCCATGTACTGCCTGATTTAAGGGTCTCTCCTCCGTTCGGAGACATCACTCTTACTACCTCAATTGTAAAGGGCTTATCTGAAGTGTCCTCGGTTATCATAGCGCCGCCGGCATTGTATCCAATGACCTTTACCAGACAGTCTTTTTCATTCTGTGATACTGTTGGTACTGTCCAGCTTATGCAGCTTAAGCCTGTTACAGTCTTTATCAGATTCCAGTTTGCTCCATTGTCAATTGAATACTTCAGGTCGAATTTCTGAATTGAAGATGGAGCCTGCCAACAGATGGCATAGGTTCCACCTGAAGGTAAAACGTCTCCACCATTAGGTACAGTCACAGCGATGAGATCGCACACGTCACCAATTCCATCACCATCACTATCACGCTGGTCCGGGTTGGCCATGGTCGGGCAGTTGTCATTACAGTCTTTTATTCCATCATTATCTGAATCGGTATCAGGCTTGCCACATCCGCATATGCCAGGTTGTGTCTTATTAGGATCATTAGGGCACTGATCATTGCAGTCTTCTGTTCCATCACCATCAGAATCAGTATCGGCTATTCCACAACCGCATAGGCCCGGTGCTACTTTGTTGGGATCATTCGGACAGCTATCATTGCAATCAGGAGTCCCATCACTATCCGTGTCGGTATCAGCTACTCCACAGCCACATATTCCAGGTTGTACTTTGTTTGGATCGTTGGGACACTGATCATTACAATCAGGTGTACCGTCACCATCTGAGTCTGTATCAGATGTTCCACAACCACAAATACCAGGTTCAGTCTTATTAGGATCATCAGGACATTGATCCAATCCTCTCCATGATGTTTTGACTGGTTTACCATCAGGCGCAAAATTGATCCATCCAATATTTTCTCCCCATGCCTTTCCACTGAAGGCACCAGTGGCAGGACTGATCTTCACTCCTGCATTGGTTGGTCCAAAATTAATCCACCCTACATTCTCTCCCCAGGCATAGCCGGCAAGATTGCCTGCACCGTCATTGCTAACTCCTCCAGTTGCAGGACTCAGATTGATCCATCCAATATTCTCACCCCATGCTTTACCAGTGACTGCCGAATCAGTTACCGTTACTCCTTCTCCCTGTGATGGCTCAAAATTAATCCATCCCACATTCTCTCCCCACGCATACTGCGACCCGTCATTGTCAGGGTCAATGTTTTCGGCTAAAGCAACGAGGGGGAAGAGAAGGAATGTGATAATAATAGGGATTAGATAGTTTTTGTGTTTACACGTCATCATTGTTTTAACCTCCTTTCAAATTTTTGATTATTGAGGGTCAACACCCGAGCCGCCCCGGACACACCATACATAGTGCAAGTTAGTCTTAGCCTCGCCACCGCCTACGCTGCTCCCACCGCCAAGGTTCGTCCACACGAACCACGCAGTGCTTGTATTGAAGGCACTCGTAGTAGCCGACCAGTAGATGTCTGATTGTATATTGGCAAAGGGATGACCACTAGGAAGTTTTGGACCCGGGGCGATGACAGTTGGGTCTATCAAACTCGCCAGTTCCTGTATTGTGGGAAGCCGCCACCCTAAAAGGCCGCCCGTCTTCGCTCTGTTACACCTGTTCTGAGCTCCTATCCAGTCGTCAGTGTCAGTACTATTGGGCGACTGTTGCCAGACAAGGCCAGTATTCTTGTCGAGGACACCGGCACCGCCCATTACAAGAACAAACCGCGGACATGCCGTAGTGTCGCACTGAAGCGTCTGGTCCCATGTCGGGGGTATCTGATCTAACGTTTTCATAGTAGGCGCTGGAGGGTCACTCGGCTCTATGCTGCCGGCAGAGCTAAGACTTGGAAGAACCAATGCCAGAGCAATTGCCAAAAAGATTACTACGACTGAACCTATGTCTCTCCACTTACTCATTCCATACCTCCTTTTTTGGTTTTAATGGTTATAAAATGTTCCTCGAAGCTATGCTTCGTGGTAAATTATCTCCATCTCTGTCCTTTACTTTGCATGACATCCTGTAATCCCTCCTGACCTCCCTTTAGCAAAGGGAGAATAAGTTGCCATCATTAACCCCTTCTTACCTCCCCTTACCCTAAGGGGAGGGAGATTCTATTCTTTAGGTAATCCCCCTAACCTCCCTTTAAAAAAGGGAGGGAATTTAAATGGCCTTTTCATACTCCCTCAATCTCCCCTTGAACTCATTATTGTATGGTTCTAATTTCAGAGCCTTGTTCTCGGCGTCGATAGCTTCCTTAATTTGCCCATTTATAAAATAGGCTCTGGCTAATGTATCGAGGATCTCTGCATTCTTCTCCTTTGATAGCTCTGCAGCCTTCTTAGCATGTTCCAATGCTTTAACCTTGTCTCTGAAACTCTCATCATTGGCTGAGACATAAAGATATGCAATATTGTTGTGAACGGCTGCATCATTCGGCTTAAGTTCCAGGGCTTTTGTGTAATCATTTAACGCATCCTTGTACTTTCCTAATCTCTCCCGGCAGAGTCCACGATATATATAAGCAGAACTCATTTTTGGATCCATAATAATCACTTTGTCAAAATCTTTCTCAGCCTCTTTTTCTTTTCCTGATTTGAAGTAAGAAATCCCTCTGTTATAGTAATTATTGATTTCAAAGGGCGACATTTCGATAGCTTTGCTGTAATTACTGATCGCGGTGGCATAGTCTTTTTTCTGGAAGGCTGTTGAAGCGGAATGGACATAGTCTTTGTAGTTGCGGTACCTTTCCCCAAAATCGTCATTGGCATAGCCACAGAAAGCAAAAACGAATATAGTTGCTAACAGCAGAAACATGAATAAGATGGATCTCATTTTCTTGTCACCCCCTAAATAGATTCTGCATAGCAGTTCTCTTTCCCTGGTATGTCATTCCTCTTAGAAACGGGAATCCAGAAATAAGGAACTGGATTCCTGCCTCCGCAGGAATGACATTTATAATTTAGTAATCCGCCTTACCCCCTTATTAACCTGGATGAAGTCCTTCTTTTCATGATTTACCCACTTTGATAGTTTTTCCTTTGAACGACTCTTCTAAAAAACCTAATTCGTTAGATAATTGTTTTAGTTCATCTGCAAAAGCTTCTGGAGATTTAGCAATAAAAGAATGTACATCTGTTGATAAATGGTCCTTCAGAGATTCCAATATTTTCTCCCTTGGTTGTTTTGTTGCTTCTATTAAAGTCTTTTCCAATTCCTTGTTGATCCGAGACAGGTTTTGGGCATAACTGTGAATTTTCTCCGCAGTTTCTACTACCTTTTTGCCTTCTTCTATTTTCTCCGCGGTCTCTGCTTTTGCACGGTCTGTCTTTCTTCTGGCTTCCAAGGCATTGAGAATAGCTTTCCCTCCGTAGCCTGCTACAAGAGATAGGGCAATAAGCCTGACAGCGTCTGATGGTGTAAATATAAAAAGAACCGCAAGTGCTGCCAGTGCTCCCACTACGATGTAACCAGGCAGAGATGTCTTATCCTCAGGTGGCGAGGTTAATTTATGAGCGAGACTTCCTAACATACCAATGACTGAAACAATAATAAGAGGTTTCCACATATCCCAGTTCTTTAAAGAATTTATCAATTCAGGAATATCCAAAGTTTCCATTTCCCATCCTCTTTTTTAAAATAATTTTTTCATATAGCATCGTCTCCATTGCTTTAATATCTACTTAAAAGATTTAGGTATCCCCATATTCTATTTCCCCACCTCGATGCTAAGTTTTTTGCGGAATTCACTATAGTTGATGGGATGTTCGCGAGGTGTAAAATAGACTTTAGGAAACCAGACAAGTTTAACCGATACTGAGTTTTTATCAACATAGAATTGATCAAAAACGAAAGCAAAACGGTTGCCATCGGCAAATAATGTATTATCAGTAAGTGGGAAATCGAACCATGTAAGCGTAAAAGATGCTTCAAATGGCCTGTCCTGTGATCGGATTTGAGACCTAATTTTAACTTTACAGGTTTGGTTATACCAGTCACAACTTTCAATTCTAATATAGAGATCGCAACCTTTATCAGGAGATTTCATCTGAATTTCTTTTTTATTCCCTATAATATAACCCGGCGTTTCCATCGGGAAAATTTCCATTAAAACAAGCCTATTAAGTTTTATGACATTATCTTTTTGTTTTTCTTCCAGGCTTGAAAAGTCCTTACCTCTATAGTTTTTAGTTTCTTCAACCAAAGACTTTATAGCTTCAGAGAACTTACGATCTGGATTCTTCTTAAGAACCTCATCGTAGAAATAAGATACTGTTAAAAGTTCATTAAGCCAGTCAATAGTTTTTTCTGAAGCTTTTAAAGCGAGTTTATAGTCACCATCTTTGATTGCTTCACATAATTTTTCTTTTGTGAACGGATACGGATACTTAAAGTCATTCTCAGAGAAAAAACTTGAAGTTCCAGATTCTTTTAAGTATTCTTCCGGAGATTCAAAAAAATCCAACACTACAACACTGGTTTTATCCCCTTTCGGGCCTTCATTTGAAAGCATAGCGATCTGTCGACCGATTACTCGGCGAGCAATGGATCTCAGCGATTCCCGCTCCAACATTATTTTTTCCCGCTCTTTCTTCTCCTCTATTCTCTTGGCCAATTCTTCATCAACTTCTATAAGTAAAGGTTTAAGCTCAAAATTTTCACCGAAGTTTAGGGCCAGTAGTTCCACCAGGAGTCGTTTACGTTCTATAGTGATTTTTTCTGGGTCTGTTCCAATAATTGGACCGACAAGGTCTTTAAACATGGTAGCACGTAGCTCACTTTCAGCCTGCTCTCGCTGACTGATTAGAGAGGAGGCAGACATCTTGGATTGAATATATGCAGCAAAAAGCCCTCCAATTAACGTGATGATTGCCACGGCGATTGGAATTGCGCTCTTATTTATTAAGTCAATATAAAGTGGTTTTTCTTCTGTTTCTTTAGACACAGGCTGCCTCTTTATCTCTGTTCCAAGTAAATATCTTGATAACGCGGCTCTGGATAGCTCGTTATCGAACCTCTTAAAGCATCAGATTCAACTATATAGGAACCCACGTCGAGGAATACTCTGTAACTGCCATCTTTTCGATCTGTTCTTACTGTCTTAACAATGTTTCCATTTTGATCCTTAATAGTAATTTGTCTGTCGGGTAGAAACTTGCCTGTTCTATCATAAACCCGCCCATACACCATATCTGCTTCAGAAGAAATAGCAAGGCATAAAAGAAAGGCAAATGAGAGAAACACTATTGTCCACTTTTTGCAAACCCATTTGGACATTTTCATCCTCCTTTGACTACTGTCCCTCGAACTCTTTTTTGAACTTACCTCTTCAGCTGCTTATGCAACAACCTTTATTATTTCTGCAATCTTGTCATGCCTGCGATTGCCCTGTAGTCGTGGTGAAAATGATTATAAAATCCAAACTCACTTTTTTTGCTAAAGAGGGGATAACCTCCTTTGTCCCCTCAAATTTAGGGGGAGAGGCTCCTTTATTTACTCTCCCAGCATGGAAACATAGTCCCTTCCTTAGTAGCCAGCCCTTCCTCCTTTTTATTTATCCATTCAGCCTTCCTTGATTACCTCGTATAAATACGATTACCAGTTTTAATCTGTGCTTCAATTTCTTTTGGACTTTTCAGAAATGTATATGGCTCATCATTTTGCCAGTTCCAGTTCTTGCCGATTACAAAATGCCTTACGGGAAGTTTTGGAGCAACAATCTGAATCGAATCTTCTAAGGTGGTCAAAGACATTGTTACAAAGTCAGACTCTTGAGGTGCGGTGATCAGGGAAATTACCCACAGTTCATTGCCGATATGATAGACTTCTTTGATTTTGAGTGAATAGCCGCCGCTCGGAACCTTCAAACGTAACGTGATTGTTTGATTTTCTTCATTCACGCTCATGTTAGCTGCCCAATACTGAACAAAGGGGAATCTCCTGCAAGTAAATGCCTCAGCTTTGTACGCTTCATACATCCAGATGAATAACTCTGTAGATTGAGCCGACTCCGTATTGTTGGCATTAACCATAACAATAGCAGTCCCACTGCCGACCGATGGAGCGGCGGCTGGAGGAAACCCTAGTGACAACAGCTCGCCGTCAGTTCCCAGCAGATAGGCACCAAAGTATACTTGATTTCCATGCGCAGGATTATAGGAATAATCGACACTAAGTATAGCTTCTTTCCCTTTCTTTTCTAAAACGCGGAAGTGTCTTATCTCATCCCCCGGCATAGATTGTGCGGAGCATTGGAGAGACTTTAGAATATCCTGTATGTTTTCGCTTGTTGCTATATCGACATCTGCAAACACCAGGAGAGCAATGACCATAAATAGAAATAAGAAATATCTGGTGCTCATATTATTCTCCTTACAATTAAGAGATTCTTTACGCTGTCAGCGATATTGCTGAATATACGTAACCAGTCGGCACCACGTACTTCCTTTGTTATCCTGTCCTTCAGCTGTAAGATTGCATCCTCTGACTCTATATTTTTGAATTTGTGGAGTATATCCTCGTCTGAATGGAAAAAGAAATGTTGCAATGTAAATTGCCGGTCATTCATAATCCCTCCGTAATGACGCCAGAGGAGGACAGTGAAAACTCTTAATAGTTTCGGTTTATCACAATTCCTCGTCATTTCCTTTCCTATAAAATTCAAAATAACCCAAATGACCAAATTTAATAAGCATCGTATCCCTGTCCACCTCGAACACACCACACACCGAAGTCGAAGGGGCCAGTCTTATAGCAGTTGCCCACGGCACCACTGCAACAGCCCATGGTCACGCACTCTGCGTAGCTTGTATCGAAGACCGCAGTAGTAGCCGACCAGAAGCCGATCGAGTTCACATTTACGAAGGGATGGCCGCTGGGAAGTGCAGGTGATGATGTCGGCTGTGTCGGGTCCACAAGACTTGTAAGCTCCTCTACTGTTGGAAGCCGCCATCCTTTACGGCCCCCCAACTCTAAGTCGGTACATAAAGAAATAGCATTATTCCAATAAGGAGTATATCTCCACGCAGACTTCTCCCAGACAAGTCCTGTTTCTTTATCTAGGACGGCCTCGTTGTTAAAATCAGCTAAGACCTCAAACCTTGGACAATTTGTCTGAGAGTCACATGGAAGTTTTTTGCTCCATGACTTTGCGCTGTAAACCTCGTCAAGCGTTTTCATTGTCGGACCAGGCGGGTCGCTTGGCTCAAGGCTGCCGGCAAGGCTGATGCATGGCAGCAGCAAAGCGAGGGCAATAACCATAAAAATTGATACTGCTAACCTTATGTCTCTCTGTCTTCTCATTTTTCAAATACCTCCTTTTGTTTTTAGTTTCTCAACATCACTATCCACTGGTTCAGAAAGAAACATTAGAATTGTCCAAACAATGTTTGCATTTGCTGAGCCAAGTTGTCATTCCTACGCCCCAAGCAGATCTGGAATCTTTCTTCTCAGAAGGATTCTGGACAAGCCAGAATGACATTTTCGGGACAACGATCAACCCTGTGGATAACCTACGCATCACCTCCTTTACAATCTTCACTGTCCTCAAACTCCTTTTTGAACTTCCCACTTCAGTTGCTTATGCAACAACCTTTATCTTTCTGCAATCTTGTCATTCTTATGAAACCTGCCCGCAGGCCGTGGTGAAAATGATTATAAAATCCCTCCTCACCTATTTGCTAAAGAGGGGATAACCCCTCCTCTGTCCCCCTTAATTTGAGTGGGGATGAAAGAAATTATTGTTTTCTTCAAACTTACCACACCCAAAGTCACAGATTGTTTACAGATTCTCTGAACAAATGAGAAACGGCGACAGGGTGACGCGGAGATGTGGAGAAAAAAGCAAGGAAGATTAAAGCAAAAAAGCCGAACTGCCAAAGGTTCACCCTTTGAAAGCTCGGCCCACCTCCATTATACTTCCCGTTCCCTCACGAAGGAATTTTGCTTTATCGTGAGATGCTTTAAAATCACACAGAAAGCCTGCCTTTGTCAATACGAAATTTATTTCAAGAATTGAAGCTAACTGGTGGGAGAGAGCGGATGAATGCCTCAGACTTTAGCGGTTTCATGAGTATATATTTTATATGCATGTCCAGGAGATCCAAAAGCTCTGAAAGGAGCAAATGGGAGGGCTTGATTCTCTGTATCTTTGTAATGTCCCAGATAAGGAGATCTGAATAGAGTTTCATGGCTCCTTGTGTGATTCTTACGGGAACGTCTACTCCTTTTGCACAGACTTCACAGAGGATAGAACCATGGGATACATAAAAACAGTGTCCATCCTTCCCACATCTTCCACAGGTATCAAGCTTGGGTGCGTATCCTATAAGCTTTAGGAAATGTATTTTATAGTACATTATCCCCAGATCTAATCCCCCCCTCCCCCCTTTAGTAAAGGGGGGTGAGGGGGGATTATTCTCGATGGAATGTAACGTATGTAAAAATAAAGAGTAGACCTTTGTGTTTGCTTCCCTCTCAGGAATAAATTGAAGGGTAAGTTCTATTATTTCTGATACTTTGAGAAAGCAATGAAAGGTATCTCGTAACGATTGAAAAGAATGGAGGATATCTGACTGTGTCAATCGTGGAAGCGTGGCATCTTCTTTACCCCAACATGCAATCCTTGAATGTGTGAGTGGTTCAAGGCTACTTCCAAATCGACTCCTCGTTTTCAGGGGACTTTTTGCAAAGGTTTTGAGAAGTCCGAAATCCGGGGTAAGAAAGGAGACAATAAGATCTGCGTCGCCAAAGGGAATAGTTCTTAAGACGATTCCCTCAGTCCTATGAAGCATTACATGATATTCCCGAAGTCTTCTGGTCTGAGGTTTTTAAGCCACTCCTCAAGTTCGTCTGTGCTTCTTTTTTCCATGATGCTTTCTTCAATAAATATAGGGGTATTGGTTCTTAAAGCAACTGCTACCGCATCACTCGGCCTTGAATCTATGAAGGTTTCTTTCTTACCGTCATTCAGACAGACAAGGGCATAATAGGTATTATCCAGAATCTCTGTCACGACAATCTTCGTTATTCTAACCTTCAGGCCATCGATGATATTCTTTATGAGATCGTGGGTAAGAGGTCGAGGAGTTACGACTTTCCCTAATGCAAGGGCTATTGAATCGGCTTCTGGTTTGCCGATCCATATAGGTAACCTTCCATCTCCATCTATTTCTTTCAGAAGGAGGATGTACATGCTGCTCCGGGGATCAAAGAGCAGACCTTCCACGTTCATCTCGATAAGCATCTATGTATACCCTAATTCCTCCAGAGTCTTTTTGTCATCTCGCCAGTCTCTTTTAACTTTTACCCATAACTCAAGAAAGACCTTTGCGTTGAGAAGTCTTTCTATATCAATTCGCGCGGCAGTTCCTATCGATTTCAGCATCGATCCTTTCTTTCCTATTATTATACCCTTTTGTCCCTCTCTTTCAACATAAATATTGCTCATTATCGATATGAGTCCATCTTCTCTCTCTTTCCATTCAGCTATTTCAACAGCAACTGAATGCGGTACCTCTTCTTCTGTCATCTCTGTAATCTTCTCCCTGATTATCTCTGAGACCATGAATCTTTCAAGCTGGTCTGTTATGATCTCATCAGGATAATATTTTGGGCCATGCGGCAGGTACTCGTAAATTCTGTTTATCAGAAGCTCAATTCCATCTTTTTTTAATGCCGAGACGGGAATAATCTCTTTGAAAGGATAGATCTCTTTGAAGCGATCAATAAGAGGGAGGAGGTCAGATTTCTTAATGATATCTATCTTGTTAATCAGCAGGAAGACCGGAGACTGAACTCTCTTCAATAAGTCGATGATAAACCTATCTCCCCTACCAGGATCATGGGGCTCGACCATGAAGAGAATAATATCTACTTCTCTTAGTGCTTCCAGAGCAGTTTTCACCATTGTCTCACCGAGTTTGTGCTTAGGCTTATGAATGCCGGGGGTATCTATAAAGATAATTTGTGCACCAGGAAGGTTCTTAATTCCGATAATCCTGTTTCTCGTTGTCTGCGGTTTCGGGGTGACGATTGCAATCTTCTCACCCAAAATTGAGTTCAGAAGCGTAGATTTACCGACATTTGGACGGCCAATAATAGATACATAGCCAGAACGGAAATCCACCTAATCCCTATCTGATAGCTTACTCACTGCATCTCTTATTCTGTCAACACCCTTCTTTATATCTTCTATAGATGTTGCGTAAGATAGTCTGATATAGTCGTCTTCGCCAAAGGCCTCTCCATGCACAAGGGCAACCTTAGCTTCTTCAAGGAGGTAGAGGGCAAGGTTCGATGAAGATGAAATTGCTCTTTCACCGATAGACTTGCCATAAAGTTTAGATGTATTAGGAAAAGCATAGAAAGCTCCTGTTGGGGTAAGACAGCTCATGCCGGGAATAGCATTGAGTTCACTGATCAGGAATCTCCTCCTCCTGTCGAATTCAGCAAGCATCATAGTGATAAAGTCTTGGGGCCCCCTCAGAGCCTCAATTGCTGCTTTCTGGGCAATGGATGTAGGATTGGATGTGGATTGACTCTGAATATTCGTCATAGCCGTTATGAGTTCTTTTGTACCCGCTGCATAACCAATCCTCCAGCCTGTCATGGCATAAGACTTTGAAAGTCCATTTACAACTACGGTTCTTGCTTTTATCTCATTGTCAAGAGATGCAATGCTTACGTGTTTGAAGCCATCATAGGTGAGTTTTTCATAAATCTCATCCGATACGATAAATATTCCATATCTGAGGACCACTTCGGCTATTTTTTCAAGCGTCTTCTTGTCATAGGTAAGTCCTGTCGGATTGGAAGGTGAATTCAGTATCAGTGCCTTTGTTTTCTTGGTGATAGAGGATTCAATTGCCTCTGGTCTGACCATAAAGGAGTCAGACTCATATGTTTTTACGAAAACAGGAATAGCATCATTGAGTACAACCTGGTCAGGGTACGATACCCAGTAAGGCGATGGAATTAAGACTTCGTCACCAGGATTCAATAATGCCTGGGCAATATTATAGAGGCTGTGTTTTGCACCGCAGGAGACGATGATTTCTTCCCGCGTATAATTCAAATTATTGTCTCTCTTGAATTTCTCAATAATTGCATCCTTTAGAGGGTCGATACCTCCAACAGGGGTATATTTTGTAAATCCATCTTTGAGAGCCTTTATTGCAGCCTCTTTGATGTTTTCAGGGGTATCAAAATCCGGCTCTCCTACACCAAAACTGACGATATCAACTCCGGTTGCTTTCATTGCCTTTGCCTTTGCATCAATAGAAAGCGTTGGTGATGGTTTAATCCTTTTTGCCCTTTCAGAAAGCATAAACTCTCTCCTTCTCTTTATGTTTTTGGTCAGTCATTCCACGACTCGATCGGGGAATCCAGAGAAAGAATCTGGATTTTCCGGTCAACCCCGTTAGAAACCTTTTTTCTAACGGGGTCAAGCCGGAAAATGACAACCATTGAACAGCGTTCGCTATGGATATTACTTTACCAATAATAAAGGTGCATATACAGTATCATAAAAAAACATTTCATCACAACAAAGGCAGATCAACCAGACAAACACACTATCGTAAACCTTTAATCTTTTCCAGTGTATCGATATATATTGTTTTTTTTGAAGGATTAAGCTCTATGGCTTTGAGTGCTAACCTCTCTGCCTCATCGAGGGTTTCTTTCTTTATATAATAGAGCCATGCAAGATTATTGTATGCATCGGCATTTGCTGGATCTTTTTTGATAGCTTTTTTGTAGTGAGTCTCTGCCTTGTCGTATTCATTTTTTTGAAAATAGACGTTACCCATGTAAAGATAAGCCATGGGAAGTTTTTTTGAAGCTTCCTTATATTCTCTCAAGGCATTATCCAGTTCTCCCTTTTTTTCATAGGTCACGCCCAAATTGAGATGCTCCTCCGGGCTCAGGGGGTCATCGAGGACAATTATCCTCGGAGAGGCACAAGCAAACAGGCAAAAAGCTAATAGCATAGAGCATAGGGCATAGAGTTTTGCACTCTTAACTCTTTGCTCTTTGCTATTCATCGGGATTTTATGAGCAGTGTCCAGAACCTTGTTTTCTTCCATGACTTCATAAAATCTCTTTCAAATATAAACTTATTTTTGTCCTTTCCCGAGTTTACAATTACACCATGTTCATTATATCCGATGACAACCATGAAGTGGTTCGTCTGAATGAGAGAAAAACCATAATCTACGAATACGATGATCGGATAACTGGAGTCTATGTTTTTTCTCAGGTCCTCCATATTTCCTTCATACTGAACCGCCATTAATCCCTTTTTCTGAGCATAAAGAACCATATCAATGCTCAGTGTCCCTCTTGCAGAATTGCTGTAGATTTCTCCAGCAATTTCATCCGGGGTTGCCTTGATTCCCCAGTAGCTCAGCACTCCAGCGAGGGAAGCTGGACCGCATTGGTAGCTCGTCTGTGGATAAAAGGAGACATTTTCTATGATGTGACTCTGGCTGATATTGTTAACGGTTGCGCAAGAACATAGGAAAACAAGGGGGAGGAAGATAAAGGATGAGGGAAGAAAGAAGGGATTTCTTATTCTCTTGTGGTTTGTATCCTTTCTCCTGCCCTCATCTTTTTTCATTCATTACGTTACAATAACTTTATGCCCTGTGAGTTGCAGTATAATTATAACAAGGATTGCAATCACGAGAAGGGCAACTATTACTCCAAGGCCATCACCTCCAACCTTGAGGTCATCCAATTTAGAGGCGATCTGGTGAATCTGCTGGTTACTAAGCTGGGTGAGCTTTTTTTGAATCTCATCCTGTGTAAAACCTAACTGTTCAAGCCTTTTACTTACTGCCTTTGTCTCCAAGAATATCTGTATTTTTTCAAGGTCAGCAGACCTGTCGACCGGTGTAAGAGAAGTAAGCTCTGATTCTACAAGACCTGCGTCTACTTTTGGTGCAATACCTATTATGAACATTACTACAACAAGATACCATGCAACATGCCTCATATAGGGTATTCTCATCCAATTCACCTCCTTTCCTTATTGAGTTAGGATTACATCTTATAGTTATAGCATAGAGTTTTTACTCTCGCTATGTAAAGATTTATTGATATATTCTTTCCTTGAGTGACTGCCGAGTGAAGTAAGTATCTCATAGGGTATCGTCTGTGCTTTCCGCGCAAGTTCATAAGCGGTTATTGACTCATTCCCCTGTTTTCCAAGAATAACCACTTCATCACCTTCTCTCACATCCTCGATCTCGGTAAGGTCAACCATTGTGAGATCCATGCATACTCTTCCCACAACAGGCACGCGCCTTCCTCTCACAAGCACCTCTGCATTATTCGAAAAAAGTCTGTTATAACCGTCTGCATAACCAAGAGGGAGCACCCCTATTTTGCTCTGCCGTTTTGTTACGAATGTCCTGCTATAGCTTATTGGGGAGTCAGAAGGAAGGTTTTTTATACAGAGGATTTTTGTCTTGACCCTCATTGCAGGCAGGAGGGTTATTGATTC
>CAZLFE010000011.1:15263-34297 GCA_964558725.1 uncultured Nitrospiraceae bacterium
TGGAGAGTACCCATAAAGCATAAGTCCTGGTCTTACTGCATCAAGATGGGATTCCTCAAAATTGAGGACTGCTGCACTGTTTGCAATATGTGAAAAGAGCTTTTTATTCAATTTCTTGCACAGGGTCTCTCGTATAATGTTAAATTCTTTGAGCTGCACAGCTGCATATGACCTATCTGAGAGGTCAGCATCTGAAAAGTGACTCATAAGTCCAGCAAGCTCTATGCCCTCCATTCCCGCGATTTTAAGGATGTCCTCAATGATATGTTTCCCATTCAGCCCAAGTCTCCCCATACCGGTATCTACCTTCACGTGGACATTTATCGTAGCCCTTCTCTTCCTCGCTACTCGTGATAGTGCATCTGCAGTAGTTGTGTCGTGTATAACTGGCAGGAGATCAAAATCAAAAAAATTATCGATATCTTCACAGTCAAAAAGGACAATTATTGGTGCTGTAATACCAGCTTTTCTAAGCAGTAAACCCTCACCGATATATGCTGCTGCCAGGAAAGAAGCACCTTCTTTAAGCAACCTTTTTGAGACCTCTATACACCCGTGGCCATAGGCATCTGCCTTAACAACAGCTATTACAGGCCTTTTTTTAACAGCTCTGCTGACAGTCTTGAGATTGTGCGCTATTGCAGAAAGATTAATTTCTGCAACCGCTCCCCTATTCACCTTCTTTTTCTTTTTTATTTATCTCTTCTTTTTTAGATTCTTTCTTTGGCGTTACATCTATTTCGTCAGGTTCGGACACGCCTTTTTTAAAATTTCTGATTGCCTGTCCTATACCCTTGCCGATTTCTGGTAATCTTGTCGCACCAAACAGAACAATAACTATTACCAGTATGATAAGTAACTCCTGCATCGATAAACCAAACATATTTTCCTCCTCTCTTTAGAAGCAGAAAGCAAGTGGCAGTTTACAAAACATGCTAACTGCTAACTGTTAATCGCTCTCTTTCATAGTCTTCTACTGTATTTATATTAACGAAGGACCTCCCTTCTGGATCTATTGCCCTCACCTTATCTTCGCCTATATAAAGGACTTCTATTTTTTTGAGAAATTCCCTTAGCCCTCTCATGCCTTTTCTTATACTGTCTTCCATTTTCGGCACAACCTTTTTTGAATATATAGCCAACAGTGGTTGGGACTTGCTGTCAAAGATAGGAATTACAGCGTCCCATCTCTTTTCCCACCTATCAACAATGTATCTTATAAGTTCCGGCTTTATGAAAGGCATATCACATGCGGTAACAAAAATTTCAGGAGCCTCCAGAGTTATCAAGGCTGAAAGTAAGCCTGTCATAGGTCCTCTGTATTTCACGATATCCCCAACCATCGGGACACCGAGATAGAAATAGCACTCGGGGTTATTGGTGCTTATAATAACACAATCAAAGATTTCCTTGAGGAGTTCAACGTTTGACTCAATAATCCTCCTGCCCTTTATCTCGAGAAACCCCTTTATTACAGGAATCCTTTTATTCTCTCCACCTGCTAAAATTAAGGCCTTCACCCTCTTTGCCCTCTCTCATCGATAAAAAGTTATACAACGTAACTCTTATTTATAGTTTATTAAAAATCTTTTCTTAACACAAGGCAAAAGTCTTTTACTGAGGGCAGAAAAGGTAGTTTTCTCTTGCCCTAATGTGTCATTTGTGATATTGTAGTAGGTAAGAAAGGTTGATCATTATAGATATGTGGAGGTGCAAATCAGGGTGCGTGCCTGCCCTGTTTGTGATAAGTGAAAAAGTTGATCCGGCAAATTAGATCTTTTGGGAGCCTAAGTAAGGAGTCGGTGTGCATGTCTCCTACAGGGAGAAAGCCTAAAGTCTCTTTCAGGGCACCCACCTATAATATAGGCGGATCTAATGCTCCCTTACACGGCAGGGCGGGTTTATTTTATCTGTGTGGTTGGTCTGTTATGATGTTTTCTTTTACGGAGGATTATAAATAATTCTATGATAGAGAGTAGACGAAAAATTACCTTCAAGAATAAAGATTTCTCACCTCCAAAAGCCTCACTTACATCGTAACCTCCCAGCCACAGAAGCACATTTCTCAAAAGGGGCTTTAAGCCTCATAAAGTATACCTCCGTATGCAGGAGGAAAGGGGAAGGAGGTTTGAAATAAAATGACTCCAACAGGATATTTACTGGTAGCAGTATTTACAGGGCTCATCATAGGGATCGTTCTGAGTCTTATCTACCGTTCAAGTCTAAAGAGCAAAAAAGCCGCTATAGAAATAGAAATTGAAAATGAAAAGGCGAAGATCATTGAGGAGTCCAGGAAAGAGGCTGAAAAGATTAAAAAAGAAGCACTTCTGGAGGCTAAGGGTATTGTCTATCAAGCCAAATCAGAGGTTGAAAAGGAACTCAGGGAGAGACATTCCGAGTTGAACCATCTCGATAGGAGAGTAAGGCATAGGGAGGAAACCCTTGAGAAGAGGTTTGACCAACTTGAAAAGAGAGAACAGGAGCTATCGAGAAGAGAGAAGGATTATAACATCAAGGAACGTGGCATCCAGGAGAAGGAAAACCATTATAATCAGTTGATAAAAGATCAGACACAGGTGCTCGAGAGGCTATCTGGTTTAGGCTCGGAAGAGGCAAAACAGGAGCTTATGAGAAGGATAGAGGATGAATCGAGGTTTGAGGCTGCTAAACTCATTAAAAAGATCGAGGACGAAGCAAGAGAAAACGCAGAGAAAAAGGCAAAAGAGATCATGGGCCTTGCTGTCGAGCGGTACTCAAGCGACTACGTTGCAGATGCAACCATAACTGCTGTAACCCTCCCGAATGACGAAATGAAGGGAAGAATAATTGGCAGAGAGGGGAGAAATATCAGGGCCCTCGAGGCTGCAACAGGTGTTGACCTGATTGTTGATGATACACCAGAGGTTGTTACACTCTCTGCTTTCGATCCTGTCAGGCGTGAAATTGCAAGACTTTCTCTTGAACGACTCATAACAGACGGAAGGATACATCCGACAAGGATTGAAGAGATAGTGGAAAAAGTGAGGAAGGAGGTTGAAACGCACATTAGGGAGGAAGGGGAAAAAGCCGTTTTCGACCTCGGACTTTCTGGCATACATCCGGAACTGTTGAAACTTCTCGGTAGGCTTAGATACAGGACTTCTTATGGTCAGAATGTCCTTCAACATTCGAGGGAGGTAGCATACCTTGCGGGTCTTATGGCTGGTGAACTCGGTGTGGATGTAAGACTTGCAAAGAGGGCCGGGATCCTCCACGATATCGGAAAAGCGGTAGACCATGAAGTAGAAGGATCTCACCAGGAGATTGGGGCAAACATAGCAAAGAAGTATGGAGAAAATCAGAAAGTAGTAAATGCCATATTAGTACACCATGGAGAAGGAGACCCATCAACGGTCGAAGCTGCCCTTGTAACTGCTGCCGATGCATTGTCGGCTGCGCGCCCGGGCGCAAGAAAAGAAAGCATAGAGAGTTACCTCAAGCGCCTCGAAAAACTCGAGCAGTTGGCCCTTTCCTATAAGGGAGTTGAGAAGTGTTATGCAATCCAGGCTGGGAGGGAATTAAGGATAATCGTAAAGCCTGAGGATGTTACTGATGAACTGTCCTCCATGATATCGAAGGAACTTGCAAAAAAAATAGAGTCAGAGATGACCTATCCTGGTCAGATAAAGGTTACTGTTATCAGAGAGTCGCGGTATGTGGAGTATGCAAAGTAATAACCTTAAACAAGTAGCCGGAAAAGCTGTTTCAGAATTTTTATAATCGACAGGATTATTTATTTGGCAATCCTAAGTGCCTTAAACAGTAAAGTTTTTTTCGTTTACGCTTCAAAAGGCTTTACAGTAAGGTGTCGTATAAAAATTCTTCTCCAGCCTTTCCTCGCTTTTAACTCCTCACTATGAAAGTACTTTTTATCGGTGACATAGTAGGTAAAGTGGGCAGGATGACGACGAAGTCTTTAATTCCTGCTATTGTTGACAGGTATAAGATAGATTTAGTCATTGCAAATGGAGAAAACGCTGCAGGTGGTTTTGGGATAACGGATAAACTTGTCTCTGAAATTTTAGGCTATGGCATACATGTTATCACTACTGGAAACCACGTTTGGGACAAGAAAGAGTTTATTGCCCAGATTTCAAAAGAAAATAGATTACTCAGACCTTTAAACTATCCTCCTGGGGTGCCCGGTTATGGAAGTGTAATACTTACCATTTCTAACGGCGAAAAAGCAGGCGTGATGAACGTATCCGGAAGGGTCTTTATGTCAAATATAGATTGTCCCTTCAGGACAGCCAAAGAGGAGGTAGAGAAGTTAAGGAGTATAACAAAAACGATTGTCATAGATTTTCATGCAGAGGCAACCTCTGAGAAGATGGCCTTTGGCTATTTCATGGACGGTAAAGTAAGCGCTGTTATTGGAACACATACACATGTCCAGACTGCTGACGAAAAGATATTGCATGGAGGAACAGCCTACATAACAGATGTAGGCATGACGGGTCCGGACAACTCTATCATTGGAATAGAGAAAGAACAGGTTATACAGCGATTTCTCACAAACATGCCCGTGCGATTTGAGACAGCCAGGGGTGAAGGGATCTTTTCTGCTGTAGTTGTTGAGATCGATGAGAAGACAGGAAATGCCTCAGCGATACAGAGGCTTCAACTAAGATATCCATAATATCCACAGAGTTTTCAATCACCATCCTCTTAAAATATTCGTTCAAATCGTTAATTGCCAAAAAGGAGAATATATCCTTATTAACAGGTAAACCTAAAATAGGACATTTCTATTTTGGTAAGAATAGGACATTTCTACTTTGGCTTGACAATTGTGATTTGATTCCTTGACAAACATGCTAATCTCGGATACATTAACTAAAAATTACAGGAGGTTACGTATGCCGCATGCTACGGTAATATATACACAGGGTCTGCAATTTGTAGGAGAAGCATCTTCAGGTCATGCAATAGTTATGGATGGGGACCCTGAGGTTGGTGGAAACAATACAGGCTTAAGGCCAATGGAGCTGCTTCTTGTGGGATTAGGAGGATGTGCAGGAATGGACATTGTCTCTATTCTGAGAAAGAAAAAACAGGAGTTGACGGGTCTCGAGATAAATGTCAGAGGACAGAAGGCAGAGAATTACCCAAAAAAATATACTGATATAGATATAGAGTTTATCATAAAGGGTAGAAATATATCTGAAGATGCCGTGAAAAGGGCAATCGATCTCTCAATGAACAAGTACTGCTCTGTTAAAGCCACCCTCGAGGGCTCTGCAAAGATAAGCTTTGCTTACAGGATCATTCAGGAATAGGGCTAACCAGAGGAGATGGTTGTCCTTAAATATATTGCTACCCTAGGTTTTATAGGTTATCTTCCCTTTGCGCCTGGAACATTTGGTTCTTTAGTCGCCTTTGCCTTATTCATTCTTTTAAAACCAAACCCCTTTATTCACATCCTGATAGTATTTCTCCTTATACCGGTGGGCATTGTGTCTTCCCATCATGCTGAAAAGCTCTTCGATAGTAAGGACTGCGGGCATATCGTTATCGATGAATTTTGTGGTTATCTCCTTTCAGTTGCCCTCCTCCCTTTTAGCTACGCCCAGGCTGTAATCGCCTTTTTTTTATTCAGGTTTTTCGATATACTAAAACCGTTTCCGATTAAAAAAATGGAATCCACTCTCAGCGGCGGGAAGGGCATCATGGCAGATGATATTATGGCTGCCATATATACAAATCTATCACTGCAGGTATGGAAGCTCATTCATTAGTATGGACTTGAGGTGTTTTATAGCAATAGATTTACCTGAGCCGATAAAGGAAGATGTTGGTGAGCTCATTGAAGTCCTTAATAAGCATCATGGAGATGTGAAGTGGGTAGTGTATAAAAACCTCCATTTCACACTCAAATTTCTCGGCAAGACACCAGAAGATTTGATACCTAAGATAGGTGAATCTCTCTCTCATATTGTATTATCTTATAAACCCTTTTGTATTAAAATATATGACGTAGGTGTATTTCCAAACAGGAAATACCCAAGGGTTATATGGGTTGGAATTGAAGATTCAGAGATACTGAAAAGACTTCAGAGGGATATTGAAGATAAAATGGTGTTGTTAGGCTATCAAAGAGAAAAGAGAGAATTTCATCCTCATTTGACAGTCGGAAGAGTGCGTTCCCGAAAAGGAATGACAAATCTGATTCAAGAACTCGATAATTTTAAAGGTAAAGATTTTGGGAGTATTGACGTCCATACGATAAAACTGATGCAGAGTGAACTAAGACCCACGGGGGCCCAATATTTTTGTTTACGAGAGATACCTTTAGGGAGGGGGGAAGATGAGCGGTAAAGAAAAGACAAAGGCACTTGAGATGGCGATTTCACAGATTGAAAAGAGTTTTGGGAAAGGTGCCATCATGCGGCTTGGGGCAGAGGGAGTTGCTGAAGGCATTCAGATAATTCCTTCAGGCTCTTTAGCCCTCGATATTGCAACAGGAATCGGTGGTTTTCCGCGAGGGAGGGTTATAGAGATATTTGGTCCAGAGTCCTCAGGGAAAACCACATTGGCTTTAAATGCCATTTCTCAGGCACAGAAGGCAGGAGGCACCGCAGCATTTATTGATGCAGAACATGCCCTTGATATTAATTATGCACAGAAACTCGGTGTGAAAATAGAAGACCTCCTCGTGTCACAGCCGGACACAGGAGAGCAGGCCCTTGAGATTGCAGAAGCCCTTGTCCGGAGCGGAGCCGTTGATATCATCGCAATAGATTCTGTTGCTGCCCTTGTTCCCAGGGCAGAGATAGAAGGCGAGATGGGTGATTCCCTTCCAGGGCTCCAGGCAAGGCTTATGAGCCAGGCATTGAGAAAGCTTTCCGCTGCAATTGCAAAATCCCACACAACAGTAGTATTCATTAATCAGATAAGGATGAAGATAGGTGTGATGTTTGGTAGTCCGGAGACAACTACAGGAGGAACAGCATTGAAGTTTTATTCCTCCATGAGGTTTGATATAAGAAGGATAGATAGTATTAAAGAAAATCAGGAGACCGTCGGCGGAAGGGTAAGGGTAAGGGTAGTAAAGAATAAAGTTGCTCCCCCTTTCAAGCAGGCTGAGTTCGATATCTATTTCAATGAAGGGATTTCACGGGTTGGAGAGATTGTTGACCTCGGTGTTGAAAAAGGCATCATCGACAAATCAGGGGCATGGTATAGCTATGGTGGAAATAGAATCGGTCAGGGCCGTGAAAATGCAAAAGAATTCTTAAGAAATAATAGAGATGTTGCAGGAGAGATCGAGAAGAAGATCATTGAATCCTGTAACATAAGGAGATAGGTATGGATATTATTGAACTTTTGAAAAAGGCCTATGCCATGAGTGCCTCAGACCTTCATATCAAGGTCGGTTCCCCACCGGTACTCAGAATCAATGGAGAGCTCACCCCCCTCATGTCAGAGAATAGGGTTAGCCCTGAGGATGTTTTGAAGGCTGTCCACTCTGTTTTGACGGATGAACAGAAAGAGCTCTTTAAGAAGGAGAAAGATATTGATTTTGCCTATGGTGTTCCCGGAGTTGGAAGATTCAGATGCAACGTCTTTATCCAAAGGGGATCGTTAGGAATCGTCTTTAGAGTCATCCCCATCAAGATACCCACCATCGAGGAATTACACCTCCCGGACATTATTAAAAAGACCTCTATGGAACAAAGAGGTCTGATTCTCGTCACAGGGACAACAGGTAGTGGAAAGACAACGACCCTTGCTGCAATGATAGACCTGATCAATGTGAATAGAATGGCACACATCTTAACGATTGAGGACCCGATAGAATATACCCACAGAGATAAAAGGAGCATCGTCAACCAGAGAGAGATAGGGAGTGATGCTGGTTCCTTCAGCAAAGCATTAAGGCAGGCCCTCAGACAGGACCCTGATGTAATACTTGTTGGAGAGATGCGTGATTTCGAGACAATCCAGACAGCGCTGGTTGCTGCTGAGACAGGTCATCTTGTTTTGAGCACCCTGCATACAACAGATGCGACCGAAACAGTCAACAGAATCATTGCTGTATTCCCTCCCTACCAGCATAAACAGGTAAGGATACAGCTCGCATCGGTACTGAAGGCTATCATATCGATGAGACTTATACCGAGGGCAGATGGAAACGGAAGGGTTCCCGCTGTTGAGGTTCTCGTTGCTACTGCGACGATAAAAGATTGTATCCTCGATCCAGACAAGACAAAATTAATTCCAGATGTGATTGCACAGGGAACACTCCATTATGGTATGCAGACATTTGACCAGTCCCTCTTTCACCTCTTTAAATCAGGTCTCATAACCTATGAAGAGGCACTGAGAATGGCCACGAATCCTGATGACTTTGCACTCAAGACAAAAGGTATCCAGTCAACAAGCGACATTACCTTAGGAGAGCAATCTCAATCACGGGCTGAAGGCAAGATGAAAATTGAGAAGTTTGGACGATAAGGCAAGACAGTACGCCTTGAAGCTCCTGAGTTACAGGGGGAGAAGTGTGAGGGAACTGGAAGAGAGGTTAAGAAGGAAAGGGTTCCCTGACCATGTGGTTTCTTCTACCATGAGGCATCTTAAGCACACAGGTCTCCTTGATGACAAAGCACTTGCTGAGGCCCTGAAAAGAGAGGCAATGTCAACAAAATTTCTCAGTCAGTATGGTGCAAGAAAATTCATGTTTGCAAGGGGCATATCTCGAGAGATTGTTGATTCGGTGTTCAGTCCTGATGAGAACGATGATACCAAGAATGCCAGCAGGCTTATAGACAAAAAACTGAGGATTATAGAGAACCTTCCAGCTGAAAAAATAAAGAGAAGGCTCTATAATCTCCTTCTGAGAAAGGGTTATTCCTTCGAAACAATAAAGTCCGTATTAAAGAAAAGAAACTTTAAGGAGGATTAAAGTGAAGAAAGTGATTCTCGCAGTCTTGATTCTTTCATTACTCTTAGGAGTAGGATGTACAAAGTCGGTACGATACTCTGAGGATGAGATAAAGACGTTCACACCTGAAACACAAGAGTATATAAGAAAGGGCCAGGTTGTGCTTGGTATGAGTACACAAGAAGTGCGGTATGCATGGGGATCACCTGAATCTGTAAAAATCCTCGAACCCCTTGAAGGAAAGCAAAGGGAAGAATGGATTTATTCCACATTGCCGGTATATGGGACAAGGCTTCTTCTATTTTATGATGGTAAATTAATATATATCAGGGGTAGCTTATAAAATATCAACTGTAGAAATGGTATGAAGAGTTCGGAGATAAGGAGCACTTTTCTTGAGTATTTTCAATCCAAAGGACATACAATAGTCCCAAGCTCTCCTCTTATCCCAAGACACGACCCTACCCTCCTTTTTGTCAATGCAGGAATGGTCCAGTTCAAAACAATTTTTCTCGGGTTAGAGAAGAGTCCTTGCAGCCGTGCTGCCTCATGTCAGAAATGCTTGAGGGCTGGTGGAAAGCATAGTGACCTTGAGAACGTGGGACATACTGCGAGGCATCACACATTTTTTGAGATGCTCGGTAATTTCTCCTTCGGTGATTACTTCAAGAGGGAGGCTATACTCTTTGCGTGGGAACTTCTGACAGAGTGGTTCAAACTGCCTAAGGAGAAATTATGGGTCTCGGTCTATCAGGAAGATCATGAGGCTGCGCAACTCTGGGCTGAACTGGTAGGAATTTCACAGGAGAGAATCGTAAGGCTTGGTGCTCAAGATAACTTCTGGCAGATGGCAGATACAGGCCCATGCGGTCCTTGCTCTGAGATAATCATTGACCAGGGCAGCAATATAGGATGTGGCGGACCTGATTGTGCTGTTGGGTGTGAATGCGACAGATTTCTCGAACTATGGAACCTTGTGTTTATGCAATACAACAGAGATGCCTCAGGTGGGCTGACTCCACTTCCAAAACCGAGTATTGATACAGGGATGGGGATTGAAAGGATTTCAGCAGTGCTACAGGGTAAGATAAACAATTTTGATTCAGACATATTCAAGCCTATCATCTCGGCTATAGAGTTCCATGCTAAGACAACCTATGGTAAAAACAAAGAGACGGATAGCTCAATGAGGGTTATCGCAGACCATATTCGGGCTATAGTCTTCCTCCTCTCCGAAGGACTCATGCCTTCAAATGAAGGGAGAGGTTATGTATTGAGGAGAATAATCCGCAGGGCGTCAAGACATTCAAGACTTCTCAATATGCATGAACCATTCCTTTATACATTAGTTGATGTCATGGGAGATGTCTACCCTGAGATTGTGGATGAACGTGAGCGGACAGAAAAACTCCTCAAGATAGAAGAAGAAAGATTTGCGAAAACTATTGAGATAGGGATGACTATATTTGATGAGATTATATCGAGAGTCAAAAGAAGTGGTACCAATGTTATACCAGGTGAAGAGATTTTCCGACTCTATGATACCTATGGATTTCCTCTTGACCTTGCACGGGATATTGCAATGGATGCTGAACTGAGAATTGATGAAGATGCCTTTCACCGGGAGATGGAAATACAGAGAGAAAGGGCCAGGGCATCGTGGGTTGGAGAAGAAGAGGCTGTTGCTTCCATTTACAGAGAATTAGTCTCTGAGATAGGGGAGACGGAATTTATCGGCTACGAAAACCTCGAATCAGAATCGGTCATAAAGTCCATCTTAAAGGATGGGAAGTTATTAAAGGAGGTAGCTGAGGGCGAAGAGGTTGAGGTCTTTCTTGATAAGACTCCATTCTACGGTGAGTCAGGCGGTCAGGTTGGTGATACTGGTGAGATGACGGGAGAACATTTCAGAGCAATTGTTATCGACACCAAAAAACCTCTTGATGGATTCCACTCACATATCATAAGACTGAAAAAAGGTAAACTCCGGGTATGGGATAAAGTGAAGTGCAGGGTTGATGCTGAGAAAAGAAAGGCAATCATAAGGAATCATTCAGCCACCCATCTGTTACATTCAGCCTTGAGGTCTGTCCTCGGAGACCATTTGAAACAGGCAGGGTCCCTTGTCTCACCCGAAAAACTCCGTTTTGACTTTACGCATTTTTCTTCCCTTGATGAAAATGAGATACAAACCGTTGAAAACCTGGTTAATGAGAGGGTGTTAGAAGACCTTCCTGTTGTGACATCCGTTATGGACATAAAAACAGCTGTTGAATCAGGGGCTACTGCACTATTCGGAGAGAAATACGGTAAGACAGCGCGTGTTGTAAGTGTGCCTGGTTTTACCTCCGAACTCTGTGGTGGGACTCATTGCAAGGCTACAGGTGAAATAGGATCATTCATTATTCTCTCAGAAAGCAGCGTTGCCTCAGGTATTCGGAGGATTGAGGCATTGACAGGAAATAACGCCTTTGGTTACCTCAAACAGATGAAATCTGAAATTGATTCCCTTAAAGCACTTTTAAAGACAGAGAAACCACTGGAGAGAATAGAAAAACTTCTCAGAAATATGAAGTCCCTCGAAAAAGAGATTCAGAAACTGAAAACTGGCTCCAGGGATGTTATATCAGAGGCTCTGAAGGAGGCGAAAGAACTAAAGGGAGTGAGGGTTGTAAAAGTCAGGCACGATGGTCTCAATCCAGAGGAGCTGCGCCATTTAGCTGATAATATAAAGGACCGGCTCCAGTCCGGGATTATTGTTGTCTCATCAGTATCCGATGGCAAGGCCGCAATTGTCTGCATGGTGACAAAGGATCTGAAGGACAGATATCATGCAGGAGAGATTATGAAAAGGATTTCTAAAATTGCTGGTGGAAGCGGTGGCGGCAAGCCTGAGATGGCACAGGGTGGCACAAAAGAGATTGAGAAACTGGACGAAGCACTTGAGTCAGTCTACGATATAGTTAAAAAATAAGTTAAAAGTTGAAAGTGAAAAGTTAAAAGTTTGTCTTGAAAATGTCATTCTGGATCTTGTCACTGCTTGTCGGAAATTAGTCCAGAATCCTGGGTTCATTCTGTCATTCCAGCTTGTCTGGAATCCTTCTTTGAAGAAAGATTCCGAACAAGTCGGAATGACGGAAAAGGCAGAGAGATTGCGGACAAGCCGCAATGATCCGACAAGCGGGAATGACAGCTGGTTTAGCATATGTAAACCCTGTTGGAATTGTACATGGGGCATTGAACCACGTATACAAAAGCGGAAGATCTCTTGGTTTATCATCCCAATCGCAAGCCATGGGGCATTCCTACAGGGTAAATATGTTTGGACAATTTTTATGTGCCTTTGTAAGCCAAAGGCTTATGAGGTTTGAGAGTCTTTCACTTCTATTCATAACTTATAACTATTTTAAGGTGGAGGTGAGTATGAGTTTATTTGATGTTGTCAAAAAAGCGCTTTTAGCAGGTTTAGGAGCTCAGGAGAAGGTAAAGGAGTTGGTTGACGAGCTTGTGAAAAAGGGTGAAATCAGCAAATCACAGGGAGCGAAGATCGTAAAAACATGGACAGAAAAAGCTGATAAAAGAAAAGAAAATCTCAGTAAGAACCTTTCTGAGCTTATCAACAAGACCCTCACAAGGATGAATATCCCGACAAAAAAGGATATCCAGGAATTGAATAAAAAGATTGATGCTCTTTCAAAAAAGCTTGAGGGGACAGAGAAGAAAGAGCAGTAGGAAAAATGCACGCATAACGTGACCTAACGAAACAAGTCGAGGCCGAATTTCGCTTTAGAATTCCGTTCTCTTCGCTTTTTTTTAGCTTGCTCTGCATAATGAATCATGCCTGTTATATCAATTACTATTACAGGCTCATTTCCAACAACCCAGGCATCATGTCCAGGGGGTAGAACCGACACGTCACCTGGGCCAAACTCTTCCTCTGTACCATCATCCGTTTTCACTTTCAATCGTCCGGAAACATGATACTGGGTGTGTGGCGCTTCGCAACTTTGAGTTTTTACTATCGGTTTTAATGATTCGGACCACTTCCATCCGGGCTCAAAAGTGCCTCTGCCAAACGTGACGCCTCCAATCGTAACAAGCTCAACTTTCCCTTTTGGGAAGATACGTATTTCATCAGGCGAGTTCAGACTTTTTTTCTCCATTGGCATTTTTACCTCCTTTCTTTGGTAATTTTATTAGGGCTTTTTAATACCCCACAGTCTCTGCTGTGGGGTTTCCTCCTACCCCACTTTGGAAAAGGGGGGCAAGGGGGGATTTTTAAAATTAATAAAGTTTACCTAAAGATACCCCGCTGTCTCTGCAGCAGGGAGTATTTATTCAGTAGATATCATTTTATGCAACGTTTGTTTCGCGCTGATTAAACGCTATGGTTCAGTTACCTCCACTGCAAAATCAAGACCGAGTCGTTCGAAAACAGCACGTTTTGGAACGCCTGTTTCAGGGTTCCAACCCATTGCCAGATAGTATTCTTTAATCTGGGTCTCGTTGTCCACCGTAATCCCTTTTGTCGGACCATCTGAAAGAGGAGGTTGCCCAAGAATTCGTTTTGGAAGTTTATACATTTCCTTATTACGAATGCCCTCACGAAGATTGAAGGCAATCCTGAGATTTGCTATACGCTCGCCGATTTCCAGGATAGCTTTCATAGTAAATGTATTCCCCATAGCAAGGGTCAGGTACTCGGGAATCACTGTAGCAGGAGTAATTGCAGAGCCGAATATACAAAGACCAGCTGCGTTGACGACGTGGCCGAATGACGACATATATTTGTGAGCTTTGCCTTTGCCCGAATAGGTATATTTATCCTTGATCTCCGGATTGTCCAGCTCAGGCGGAACGTAGTCTGCTTCTACAGACCAGGAGCCAAACTGCGTGTGCCGACCAGGTGTGGCGTCTGCGATATAGCTTGCCCCGAGCCCTGGATAGCAGCGCGGGTCATGCATGGGCAGTTCCTCGCCGCCACATTCCATGGCAAACTCCCTGGCGCCCTTCCCTATCCTTTCCACTGCTTTTTTTATGCCGTCGCCAAGGATTTTCCCTCCAAAACCTTCACCCTTTGCCATCTGCTCAGTGACCTTGACGATTGCCTCGTGATTTCCCCAGGTGAGCTCGATGCCTTCAGTATCCTCTTTGGTAATGATGCCTTTCTCATAACATTCAATAGCGAAAGCGATAGTGGTTCCTGTAGAGATCGTGTCCATGCCATAATCATTGCAAATGTTATTCAAGCGGCAGATGGATTCAATGTTATTATTGAGGCACATAGCGCCAAAGGCACCAAAGGTTTCGTATTCCGGTCTGTGTCCCTCACCAGCGTATGGGCCTGAAGGTACCTTGACATGTGCACCGCAGGCAATAGGGCACATCCAGCACCCATAGGATCTGGATTTATATTTGAGAGATGCAACTTCGCCTATTCTTTTAATCCCCTTGAAATCCTTAAACCAACCCTTCCAATTTTTAATCGGTGTATCTCCTTCTAATACTGCGGATTCCAGCCCTCCTGCAGTACCATAGGAATGGAAGAAATCATAAAGTGGATTTTGGGCTTGATAGTGTTCGCTCAGAATTTTCTTCCGCAGCTTTTTGAGTTTTTCCTCTTCTGCCACAGGTACATTGCCTGTGGCAATCGCTACAACACCTTTAATCCTCTTTGATCCCATAACCGTGCCTAATCCTGAGCGTCCTGCAGCACGGCCTTCGTCATTGATGATTGCTGCCAGGGCAGACACGCGCTCGCCGGCTGGACCAATAACTGCTGCGTGGACATTATTACCATGTGTTTCCCTGAATTTTTCCTCTGCTTCTGAGCAGGTTAATCCCCGGTAAGCTGAAGCATTATGAAGCGTTACTTTGCTGTCTTCCACCAAGGCATAAATGGGTTTCTCTGAGATTCCTGTGAAGAAAATCGCATCGAGCCCGGCCTGTTTCAGCGCCGGTCCAAATTTGCCTCCGCAGTTGGCATCTCCCCAGCCTCCTGTTTTAGGAGATTTTCCGACTGCAGTGAAGCGATTCCCGGTAATAGCCTGAGTCCCTGTGAGTGGTCCTGTTACCAACCCAAAGGTATTTTCAGGACCGAGGGGATCAACCTTTGCACGTTGTCTCGTAAAGAGATAATAAGCACCGAGACCGTAACCACCGAGGTAGTTGGTATACACCTCATCAGGTGGCTCCTCGATCTTCACCTTACCTGTGTTCAGATCAACCCAGGCAATTTTATTCAGGACTCCTTTAAGGCTCATCTTTTTTCTGCTCTATTTTTCATACTTTGATTCTTTTTCTGCCTGTAATGGACGGATACGGCTTGAGGGTTTGAGAAGGGTAAGCCTTGAGTTGGTAACCTATTTCTCTCCTCCGATGTTTTTATTTCTTTATCCCTGCTGCTTTTAGTATAGCATGACAGGTACCTGTAGGGACTTCTTTTGACCCATGATAATCCACTCTGATCAACTTATCCCATCCATTCGCATAAATTGGTTGAGCTACTGCTACAAGCAGAGAGATTGCTTCGGGGACTGCGTCCCCTCGCAATGACAGGTGAAGAGTATTTTTTGGAGACCTCGCAATGACATTTAGTAATCCCCCCTCGTCCCACTTTAGGAAAGGGGGAATAGTAAATTATGGGAAAGGGTAGGCCATTGTTATAGGTCAGGCAATGTATAATAAATGAAAGAGATACTTGAGATGCAAAAGACTGGTACTGCAACCCTACCCCTTCATTATGGCAAAGCTCCTCGATGGCTCTTTTCGAGGATGGTTGCTCTATCGAGGGAGATCGTTATTGCACTCATTACAGAATTTGGGCAAGCTGAATTCCTGAGGAGGCTCTCTGACCCGTACTGGTTTCAGGCTCTTGGCTGTGTGCTTGGTTTTGACTGGCATAGCAGTGGCCTGACAACAACCGTGACAGGCGCTTTAAAAGAGGGTATTAAAGATATAGAAGAGGAACTCGGGGTCTTCATTGCGGGAGGAAAGGGTAAAACATCAAGGAAGACACCAGAGGAAATTCGCAGTCATGCTGATAAATATTCCTTCAATCCTTCACCTCTAATTTATGCAAGCAGGATGTCTGCAAAGATTGACAATACTGCCCTTCAGGATGGTTACCAGCTTTATCACCATGTCTTCATCTCTACTTTCAAAGGTGAATGGGCTGTGGTGCAGCAGGGGATGAATCCGGATAATAAGAAGGCGAGACGTTATCACTGGCTGGGAGAGGATATTAAGGATTTTGTTATAGAACCTCATAAGGCAATCTGCTCTGAAGCGAGGCATAGAACTTTGAATATGGTCGCCCTGGAAAGCGAAGATGCACGAAAGATTTCGGTGGTCTTATCAAAGGAAGTTCCTGATAAGGTTATAAAAGAAGCAAAAACAATTTCTGAGCTATCCTTACCAGAAAGACATAATGTAACAGTGTTGGATATTGATTTAAAAAGATTCTACAAAATTCTTACAAAGACCTATGAGAGGCAGCCTGAGGATTTTGAGAGTCTCCTCGGAATCGAAGGAGTCGGTCCTAAGACAGTAAGGGCACTAAGCCTTATATCAGAGTTGATTTACGATAGACCTCCGAGCTATCGTGATCCTGCACGGTTCAGCTTTGCCCATGGAGGAAAAGACGGAACACCTTTTCCCGTTGATAGAAAAACGTATGATAAGACAATTGAGATCATGAAGAATGCTATTCAGTCATCAAGGATAGGCAATACTGAGAAGATAGAGACGATAAAGAGACTGAATAAATATTTTCAGGCTGCATTATGAAAAAGCATGAACTACCGCTGTTATTTTTTGTCATTCCGAACTTGTTTCGGAATCTATTTAAACCCACCAGTTGCATAAATTTTATTCGTTTGAGGAGGCAGATGTGATGAAAAAGCCCTGCCATCAACACCTTACAGCCCTCCCATGTGGTCTGCCAGCCCTTTCAGGAATACACAAAAGGTGAAATCTACGGTCACGTGTATCAGAATAAAATCTTGTCGATTTGCAGGGGTTTTTCAGCATGTCTGCCTTCTTGTTAATGCAACGTTTGGGTAAACCTTGCAATCGAAGACCATGAACCGAGTTCAGGGTGACAGGAGAATGGGCTAAGGAGTAGGTCTCACAACGCCGCCTGACAGACAATGCCTAAAAAAAATCAGAAGAAATGCTATTGACATTTATCATTTTTTTGGGTTAAATTTAAAACAATTGTTTAAAACATTAGTTTAATAACCTTAAAAAATGGGACACTCGGACACAAAACAACAAATTCTAAACGCTGCCGAGTCGCTTTTTGCCCGTGAGGGGTATCAGGCTACTTCCATGCGGGCAATTACAGAAAGTGCTAGAGTTAACCTGGCAGCAGTTAATTACCACTTTGGTTCCAAAGAGGCATTGTTTGAAGCAATCTTTGAGCGCAGGCTACGGCCCCTTAATGAGGTCAGGCAGAAAAGATTAAAAGAGATCAGAGATGAGGCCAGAAGGCATGGACTAACGCCAGCGACAAGAGAAATCCTTCGCGCCTTTATTGAGCCTGCCCTCCGCTTTAAAGAATCAAGAAAAGGTGAAGTGGATTTTACCATTCTAATTGGCAGGTCATTCATTGACTCGGACGATACCGCACAGAAAATATTCTTCCGTCTTATGAAGCCGCTTTCTCGGGTGATGCTTGAAATGCTGAGTGAGGCATTGCCTGAACTTCCCAGGGAAGCCATTTTCTGGAGGTATCAATTTGTCGTAGGTGCGTTGGCGCGTACCATGCGCATATATAAAAACCCAAAGTTTGAATCAATGAAGGTTAACCATGAACCAGATGTGGACTCACTTATTGATTCGTTAATTTCTTTTGCAGTGGCTGGCATGGAGACCCCAATTGGGCAAAAACAGTCTGCTGTATAACCTTTTGTTTTATGAAAACGTCTTATTCATTAAAAAGCACCAAGGTTGAAAAAACCGAAACGAGAATAAGAATGCAGAAAGCCACATCTTTTGATTTAGTAACAGTAATAGCCGCTCAAAGCAGGATAAACCAGGCTGTGGAAACCCTTGAATTTGCAAACAGCAAGGTACACTGGTGGTATAGGAAATCCTATAGAGGTTACAGATGTGATAGTTGCATACAATAATGCAAAGACAGCTTATATTAAGGCGCTCTATGACTATAAGGTTGTTCGGGCAGGCATTGAGAAGGCGATAGGGGAAAGATGAAGAAAATTCTAATTGCAAGCGTAATTGTTATTATCATTGCTATTACTGTATTTATTTTATTCAGGGGCGGAGGGAATGAACTGAGTTTTAGAACTGATAAGGTTATCAGAGGCGATATAGAAATGGCAGTTACCGCTACAGGTACGGTAAACCCGGTGACTACTGTCCTTGTGGGCACACAGGTATCAGGCACGATAAAAGAAATATATGTGGATTTCAATTCTCCTGTAAAGAAAGGTCAGCTGATAGCCCGGGTAGACCCTGCTCTATTTGAGGCACAGGTGAATCAGGCAAGGGCAAATCTCCTTTCCGCGAAAGCAAATCAGGAGAAAAGCGCAGCAACACTTGTTGATGCAAAGAGGACAATGGAAAGGAACAAGGAATTGTTCTCAAAAAATCTTATCGCTCGGAGTGATCTTGATACAGCAGAAACAAACTATGAAACTGCAAACGCTTCGGTAAGCGCGGCAAGGTCTCAGGTTGCCCAGACAGAGGCAGCTTTAAGCCTTGCAGAGACAAACTTTCATTATACGAACATAGTCTCCCCTGTAGATGGGATTGTCATATCGAGAAATGTGGACGTTGGGCAGACTGTTGCTGCCAGCTTTCAGACACCGACACTGTTTAGCATTGCACAGGATCTTACAAAGATGCAGATCGATACCAATGTGGATGAGGCGGATATAGGGAAGGTCAAAGTTGGACAGGATGTTGAATTTACGGTAGATGCCTATCCGGACATTACATTCAAAGGAAAAGTATGGCAGGTCAGAAATGCCCCGATAACGGTACAGAATGTTGTGACATACGATGTAGTGATCAAAGTCGGTAATCCTGAGCTTAAGCTGAAGCCGGGAATGACCGCCAATGTATCCATAATCATATCAATAAAAAA
>CAZLFE010000012.1:0-32949 GCA_964558725.1 uncultured Nitrospiraceae bacterium
TCAATCTCATGCCCACGGTCTATCAGGCCTGTTATTTGATTCAATATAAAGGTTTCAGATAAGCGCGGAAACTGGTTAACAAGGAAGGCGATTTTCATATTCTTGTTGTATAGAATTTCTTTTACTCAAATTGTGACTTTAATTCATCAATTAACATTAGCCAGCAACCGTTCCATTTTTCTTTTTATAAACCGCATTCCATAATATATCGGCGTCCCATAAAGCACCTGATAGAGAGGAGAGAGAAGATGATCTTTAGAAGGGGGATAGCGATAATTAAACTTCTTGAAAACAGTTAAAAAAGAAAAAAACAGCTTTATGGGTGATCTAACTTTGCTGGCTCTACTATAATTAATTTTAGAGAAGAATCGCGTTCCCTCATCCCTCACCATTCTTTTACTTTCTTCCGAAACCAATTCACAGATTAAATCTAATAAAATGAGGGAATCCTCACACCAATTACCCACTTTTGCTGCCAAAGTCATTTCAGAGGGATGTTTACGGAAACTTGCTTTGACATCCTGAACATCTACTCTACCAAACCTAGCAGCTAATTGAACCTCTGCTATAACATCTTGAAAAAGATTGTGTTTTGATTGAAAACCACCAATTTCTCTTAACCTCTCAGTGTTAAATAAAGTACTGCACAGATACAATGATGTCTTACCGGCAAACCATCCTCTAAAGAAATGTTCAGTTGACATTCCTTCAACCATATTAGGTATTTCAGAAAGCACTTTTCCCTGAGAATCAATCAATCGAGTTCCGGTTCTTATAATGCCGATGTCAGTTTTGTACCCAGCAGCGTTTATACAGCTCTCAATAAAGTCATTATCAATGACGTCATCGTCTTGAAGCAACAAAAAATAGTCGCCTTTTGCTTGTTCAAGGCAAAAATTGAAATTATTATTCGCACCAATATTTTTTCCCTGTCTAAAATACCGGATGCGAGGATCGGTAAACTCCTTAGCAACCGTTTCTGTATTATCAATCGAACAATTATCAGAGATTATAATTTCTATTTTTTTATAAGTTTGATTAATTGCACTCTGAATAGCATATTTTAAATAAGCATCGGCCCGGTTATATGTAGGTATAGCAATTGAAACTAGTGGATATGTTTTGTCAATCATTTTTTGAAACCCATCTTTGAGCATTTTCTTCCCACGTTTTAATAACTTTAGCAGGTGCACCAACTGCGATACACCTATCTGGTATACTTTCAGTTACAACACTATTAGCTCCTATTAACGAAAATTCACCAATCGTAACGCCTGGCAATATTACAACGTTTTGACCAATCCAGCAACCTCTTTTGATATGTATAGGTGCAATTCTGAACATTTTCTGATATTTATAAGGTTCATTTGCATTTTCATATCCATGCAAACCATCTGTAATATTTATATTTGAGGCGAACATCACATCATCTTCTATGGCAATCTCACTCATTGCTGCTATTTGCAGATTCCCAGTGGATGTTACCCTATTACCAATAGAGATTCTCGGAGTGAAATTTTGTGTACTCTGTGGTTTTTCCGGATGTTTCATTGAGATACCCGGATAATGGGTTATTGCGATAAGAAAAGAACCCGGCCCTATCCATATGTTATCACCAAGAAACATATACTCTGGATTTATAATCCTTCTCGGCAATTCGATTGTTAAACTTTTCGGATTGTTTCCAAATTTTGGTAAAGTTGCATAGGCTACATCGCCATTTGCCTCATAGAGTAAAACGCCTAACTTTGTAATTAATTTCCTGAATAATCTTTTGATAAGCATGAAACCCTGAACAATGCGTTATTATTTACGTCCCTTATCGGCAGAGATGTAGAGAACTGCATCGTCACTGAATGGAACGATGAAAGTCTGATTACTGCACCCTTCGGGTGCTCGCAATGACATACAAATCACCCGTATTTTATTGTTATCGCTGGATCTGGGTATTAATTGTTTTAAATAATTTAGGAAGGGGCTGAACACTATCCAGTCCCCCTTTAATTTGCTTACCACTTACGGCTTGATTGTAAAGTAATCGTCACTTTCATCTTGACCCAATATGTTGCCAACCGCATCTCTCAGCTCAACCCTTACCTTACACTTGGTCTTATCCACCTCCGGCACTGTCCACTCATCATAACTGTGAGGACCTTTGGTTAAATATTCAAGTTCTGTGAGAGCTTTTATAGGAATCCACGTTAGTCCATCATTCTTTGTGTAGAACAGTTTTACCTTCTCTACCCCATCCGTGATATCAGTTGTCCATGTTATGGTATGTGTACCAGGTGTAAGGACCTCTTGCCCATTTGGTGATGTTAGTTTAACCGGCCCTTCTATCGTAAAGTAATCGTCACTCTTGTCCGTACCTAATATGTTACCAAGAGCATCTATTAACTCGACCTTTACTTTGCACTGGTTTTTTGTTTTGCCTACAGTTGGCACTGGACAAGGATAACTGTGGGTACCTTCGGTCAAATATGCAGGATCCGTCAGTTTATCTATAAGAACCCACGTTATTCCTCCATCTTTTGTGTAATAACGTTTTACCTTTGCTACTGGTTTCTTCGTGCCATTTGTTGTCCATGTGATATCGTGAGTTTCGCCTACTTTCCAAGTCTCTCCTCCATTTGGCAATTCCACCTTTACTACCTCTATCGTGAATAGTGCCGATATAGCCACACCAACTTTTCCATTAGAACTATCGAAACCTTTCACTTTCACAAGACATGCCTTTGTATTGCCCCATGGCTTAGGCACAGACCAGTTATAGCTATTGTAGCTTGCGCCCGGGACATTACTCGCTATCGGTATCCATGTGAGCCCATTGTCCAACGAATACGTCAGATTAAAACTCACTGCCTCTGGTGGTGCTTCCCAACTTATAGGATAGTCCGGCCGCCCTGAAGGGATTATCTCCCCACCATTAGGTGCAAGTAATTTCACAGCAGTATAGGGAGCAAAGGTTGCAATGACAGTACAATTCCCTGTAATCAGAGCAGTCGTGTATGTGTTCCCTGTCAATGTTCCTCCGCAAGTACCCGTAACAGACTCTGTGTGATACCCGGTGTTTGGCGTTACCGTGAATGAGGTGGTTGACCCATAATTCACTGTTTGTGGAGTGGACGGTTCAATACTTCCACCGACAACTGACGGAGTAACAGCGTAGGTGTTAACCGCAAAGGTTGCTGTTACTGTGCAATTAGCTGTGATTGGCCCGGTGGTATAAGGGTTTGTTCCTGTCCATGTTCCACCACAACCACTCACAGACACTGTGTGATTACCAGTGTTTGGTGTTACGGTGAATGATATAGTTGATCCGTGGTTCACTGTTTGTGGAGTAAATGGATCAATACTTCCGTTTGCTCCTGCTGATGGGGTAACTGTATGTGTAGTATTACAATATCCGTACCCCTCTAACCCATGGTCGTAATGTTGCAGAATCTCCATGTCAGACAGTGCCTTATTGTATAAGGCCACTTCGTCAATTGTCCCTGCAAAGTGATATCCAGAGCTAAGGTTTAACCAACCCATGTTTAATGGTACAGAAAAGTCAAAGCCAGTTGAGTAGGTCGCTGGTTCTGAATTCTCTAAAATTCCATCTACATATATGAGATTTTGATTCGCGCTGGCGTCTCTTACTGCAACAATATGGTGCCAGTTGCCATCGGTTAGATCCTTGGTTCCGGTAATGCCCCCACCATTTCCGTTTTTGTCCCATAACTCGAATGTAGCTTGACCTCCATCCGAACAACCTACCCACATCAGGCCAGTTGGATTCTCTTTCCTACCCACAATGACCTGGTTTCCTGAACAGGTGCTCGCACTGTCCGTCTTCATCCAGAATTCTATTGAGAAACTGTCAGTCGCACCCCAATTGAACGTGCCGTCATCGAATACATTAACCCGGCTCGTCGAAGTAAACTGCTGGGCACCGTTGATGAAACCAGTTGTCGGACTTGGACAGCTTTCGCAAGTAGCATTATCGTCTCCGTAAAGATCTATGTAGGGTGAGGCGGTCTCATCCAGACTCCAATAGTGGATCATGCCTGAAGAACAAGATAATACCTTGATGGTAAAGCTCTGAGTAGCAGGGAATCCTATCCCGTTGCTGGCCTGAACAGTAACGTCATAAGAGCCTGTTGCGTTCGGCGTCCATTCAATAAGCCCTGTGCCGGTATTTATTGTCATTCCAGGAGGAGTTGTCGCTAAGCTGTAGGTAGGTGCTGGTTTTCCGATCGCGTTTACATCGTAAATGTAAGGCTGACCAGATGCTACCGAAATGGGTGGAGTTGAGATAATCATAGGAGCTACATCTTCACATATGGGTAAAAAGGTAATCAATGCGTTGAACCATGGATTAGCCATTTTGTCGTAACCCGCTTGAGTAGGATGAAGAGTACCATTCATATCATCTGGATAAGTAAGAGCATTTTCCTCGTTGACAATAATGATTTTATCGCCTTTGGTGGCTATGCGGGATTGGGCCATTGCTATTACAGCATTATTAAAATCCGTCACCGCAGGATTATATGTCTTCCAGTTAATTATACGCGCTAATAAAACGGTTATATTTTTGTTATAGCTATCAACTTTATCAAGTATTGCCGCAACGTCATCAGCGCTTGCCACTGCATCGAAATCATTCGTCCCGATGTGAAGCAGTATTACATCGGCAGGATTAGCAGATAACCATTCAGTCACACAATTATTCCTGCAATCACCCACGCCCTCAATATTCAGGTCGTTAGCTATCATATGTGCCGAGTAACCATCATGCCCTTCGTGATCAATATCAAATTGAGGATTTAACAATACTCCGGATTGCAAGCTGCCGACAAAGTCAACATTATAACCTCCTCCTACCAAATCAAAGTAGAGTTGTCGACGATATGACGCCATATAGTCATTATCTGTTATTTGACCATTATATCCATGGGTTATTGAATCGCCAAGTGGCATGATCTTTACAGGAGTTGAACACATATCGCAATAACCTCTCGTAAGATAATAGTGTGATCGAATTTCAATATCAGAAAGTGCCTTATTGTACAAGGCTACTTCATCTATTGTTCCAAGAAAATGAAAGCCAGAAGCTAAGTTTAACCATCCTATGTTTAATGGTACGGAAAAATCAAAGCCGCTTAAGTAAGTTGCTGATTTCGAATTCTCTAAAATTCCATCAACATATATGAGATTTTGATTCGCGCTGGCGTCTCTTACTGCAACAATATGGTGCCAGTTGCCATCGGTTAGATCCTTGCTTCCGGTAATACCCGTACCAGTTCCATTACTGTCATATAATTCGAATGCAGCTGCGCCTCCATCCGCACAACCTACCCATAGCAGGCCACTTGGACTATTTTTCCTGCCCACTATTACCTGGTTTCCTGAACAGGTACTTGCGGGGTCTGTTTTCATCCAGAACTCTATTGAGAAACTGTCAGATACACCCCAGTCAAAGGTATTGTCATCGGCAGCATTCACACTGGAGGCGGCAGTAAACTGCTGTGCACCGCTTACAATGCCCGTCGTCGCAGTCGGACAGTTTGTGCAAGTTGCATTATCGGTTCCATAAAAATCTGCATATGGCGGACCGGTTTCATCAAGTTTCCAGTAGTGAGACATACTATCAGGGCAACTCTCAGTTTGAGCGTAAGCCAACGCCTGGCAGCCCAATATGATCACCAAAAACAGGAATTGAAGTGACATCCTCCGAGTAAATTTACCGTATTGCATCTTTCCCTCCTTGAACAATTACTTTATCGTGCTGCATGATTTCTACCTTTGATTCGCAATGGAACCAATACCTGGTCTTAAAACTTGCCTATCTGTAAAACCATTCCTGCAAGGCCGGACGTCCAAATTGAAGCAACTCCTGTACGGTAATGAAGCGCATTTGATTGCCGACCCGTCTTAGGGTAATGTCGAGCGCTTCAAGCATCGCTGAACGGTCATATTGCGGTTTAGCTAAAACACTACGGTAGATGGCATCATGAAGAAGGATAATGCTCCCCGGTCTAATGTCTCTTATTAATCGTTCGGCCATAGTGCCCGGTTTCAAATCGAGCCAATCCTCTGCAACAACGTTCCAGGCTATGACTTTATATCCTAGTAGCAGAGCATCAAAGCGAGATGCCACGCTTTGCCTTCCCCATGGCGGCCGAAACATTTTTTGCCCATTTGGTCCCAATATATGTTTGCATGTAAGTAGTTGCCGTCGTCGCTCCCGACCTCCGATAAGCGAAAAAGAAGAATGATCCCATGAGTGAATACCTATCGCGTGGCCGGCTTGTGCGACCATCTCGACAATCTCCTGCTGTTTTTGTGCTGCCTCTCCAACCATAAAGAAAGTTGCGCGAGCTTGATACTTATCCAGGAGTTTAAGAAGATTTGGCGTATAAACAGGATGTGGTCCGTCATCAAATGTGAGAGCAGCTACTGGCTCCTCAGTATGCACGTGGGTAATAGTTCCCAGGAATCTTAAAAATAGGGGATTAAAAAATTTTTTTTTGATTCTGATACCGTATTGTTTGATCACATCAGTCTACTGTGAACAGATCAGTGGAGACCAAGCATTTGTATTAAGGAATCTCATTCCTTAAATAAGAAAATCCGGGAACGACACCGTTTGATTGGTTTTTAATGCCTGATAGATTCCATGTTATCCAGGCGAAAGCTTTTTTCGGAGGAAGAGTACGGCTTGCACGGATTAGTAAGCCTGCCCTGGAATTGTCCTACCGCGTTACCGGTCTGCATCATAAACTGCCGCATCCATGCAGATCTTGTCTCACTGCTTCTTAAATATGCATAGGGCATCTTTTTCAGGAGATGTAGCCATGTTATTAAGGATCTCATCAAAGAACTGTGAGGAGGCAGAACCATCTCCTTCTTGACTCCTAAGGGTCTATATTTCTTATACAGCCAGTAGTCAGATGCTACCGCAGTCCGGCCGCGACGGTACAGATAAAGTAAAGAAGGGTTTACCCGGCCTAAACGGTATTGATAAATTGCTTCCGGCACATAGTGGAGTTTGTATCCCTCAAGTTGAAGTCGCCAATAATAATCGGCATCTGCGAATCGCGGCAGGCTTTCATCAAAACCGCCAATCGCCTCGTGAACTGAAAGCTTTATGCCAGTGTTGCCGCCACCTCCGTGCGGCAAAAATTGCTCTCTGTAAAGTCCGTCTTTCCACAGGCGTGACAAATGCTCAGCCTGCTCGGGGCTGTTAAACTTATCGAAACACATTTGACCGTATACCACATCATAGTGCGACAATGCCTCTCCTATCCTTGCTATCCATCCGGGCGCGACCTCGTCATCGGCATCACAAAAAGCTATCGCTTCAGCGGTTGAAGCCTGCACGCCTACATTGCGAGCATAATATGAAGCTCCTTTCTTTGCAGAGGAGTCAATTATGCGCAGATTAGGCAGCCTTCCCGTGAACCGGCGCGCAATCGCTATAGAATTGTCAGTTGAGCCATTATCGGAAATAATGACTTCCCATGGCTCAGACCAATGCTGACCGGCAAGTGCCTCAAGTTGAGTGGCAATAGTGGCCTCAGCGTTAAGGCAGGGAATGATAACACTGAGCTTCACTCTCTTATTACCTGTACCTTTGCTAATCCATCAATCAGGATGTTAGATATACATATCAGGTATATCCAATAAAACGCACTGTTTTATCAAATTTTCCATGTCTGATGTAAATTCCCCATTTTCAAGATCATTCAATAATTTTGGATATATCTCAATTCTTTCAGGAAGATAGTTTTTGCTTTCGCTATGTTCTTCTTCATAAGATCGTGAAGGAAATCTACGAATGAAAATATGACTGGCATCACCTTCTTCTTGTATATAAAGAGGGTTTAACCTCAGCCATCCCTTCGCATGGGGCCACTCATCAAAAGCTCCGTAATTACGAAAAATCTCTGGCTTATATGAAGCGACAATCGATAATGTAGGCTCTCTGTGAAAATACTTTATATCAGTTGCTTGCGCAAGAGGTGGTCCCTGCCCTTTTAGGTAGCGGGACAAGATTTCTCTGTCACTTACAAGACGATGGGGCATATCGGCTACCAGATTCTGATAGCCCTCCGGAGGTAACGGTGAACCATCACTACTTTCGCGTGCGTTACGAACCCAAGCTAACAGTATGTGTCCTTCATTTTGTATCAGACGTTTTAGCTCATTAACAGCAGCTGCCTTGTTAATAAAATAATGGAATGCATCTGAACACATTATTGCAGAGAATAATCCATCGGGAAAAGGTAATGCTGTATCTGATGGACAGCAAACATATTCTGCCTCAGGCGCAATCCATTTTTTTGCAATATAGAGTCCCAGGAAAAACCTGTCAATCCCTATAACCTGTGAGTCTTTCGCCCGATATACCAGATTGCGAGTAATGTGGCCGCAGCCACAAGAAAGGTCAAGGACTGGTTTACCTGGACGTTGGATGAGGGTAGCAAATGATAAAGCCACCAAATGACGAGGCTGACCGAACCTAAAGGCAAAATAGTAATAGTGTTCTTTGTTATGCATGTAAAATTTAAGAAGATCACAAGCTGTGGTTTTAGTCTTTTGATCGATTAATAAGAGCGATGATTTCTTATGCCATTCCTTTGACGCCTTTTCATATAACATTTTATTAAACCAGGAATAAACTCTGCCAGGTAGGAGCGCAAAGATCCTGAAGATTGGCGGGATAGAGAAGTCTCTGAGTGGCATTAAAGTGAGCAATGCCTCAAGGTTTTGACCGGCCTTGATTAGAGAAACAATGTTGTCGATGTTTTTCCCCTTCTGTATAATGGGAATGCCAGCCACAACTGGAAAAGAACTACAATAGCAAGTCAAAATGCCATATCCTGCTTCAGTCGATGTCTGGTTAGTTCCAGTTATCTGAAATTTCCCATGACAAAATGGACAACGCAATAATTGCTGTAAGAAGCTATTCATTTCTTAAGGTGCCACTATAATTTTGTAAAAAAATACACCGATTATTGGACATCTCTGAATAAACTTGCCCTTATTCAGGCGCAGCCTCGTCATCCGTTATTCAAGGAATTAAACTAAAAATCAGCTTTCACTTATAACTTTGTGCGCCACAGCAGGCGCGCCTATACGGACGCAAATGCCTTTTGCCCGGTTCATTCGGCATGTTTATCTCTCACGCATATGCGTTTTTAGAATTTCGATTGCAGCTTTCCTATACTCTTGTGCAAATTTTTCCCGCGTGTGATTCGCCCTTGCAAATTCCCAGGCTTTCCTTGCCATTCTTCCGAGTTCTGTGGCAGGAAGGTCCGAAATCTCCCCGACACTGTTCCTTATCTCTTCAAGAGAACACTCTTTCAAGATAATACCGAAATCGTCTATATCCACTCCGCTCTCATAGCTGACGACAGGAATTAGCCCTGCATGCAGGCACGTGACCACTCCGCCTGACTGGCCCTCGGCGCATGACGGGTAGATGAGACCAATACACTGGTTGAGGATCTCGGCAAACTGCGGGCCTGCGATATCAACCCATCCGATGGTATGTATATTGGAGGTTTGATAGAGTTCCGTAAAATAGGCCCCTTCGAAGTCTTTCTCCTTCTGCACGGGACCGCAGATGAACAAGTGGTATCCCGGCAGTTCCTTAAAGGTATCCAGAACCAGGTCGAGTCCCTTGTGCACCAGTCCACCGCTGCCAAACCACAGGAAGTTCTTTCTGCAGGCGTCAAAATCTTTTCTTTCATTCCAGTCAAAGAGAACAGGTGTCGAAATCGGTATCGGATAGAGAGGTTTGCCGGCATACCGGTACGTTTTCATTGTAAATTCGTTGCCCAGGATGGTGGCGCAGTCGGCATGCTCGATGCCCAGATGCGGCATTTCGAATCTTCGGGGCCGCAGAGTTATCCCTTTCCTCTGCTGGAGCATTAGGAGACGACTGCTTTCTGCGGCGTTATGGAACAGCAGGTGAGCGGTGTCTATATGCATGACTTTCAGACAATCTTCATTGAGAAGAGGTGCAAGCCTTTCAAGATTCCATCGTGCATCGATGAAAACATCATATCCCTTTTGAGGCACAAATGTCTTATTGCGGAAGTCAATAACATCGACAGAGTATCCAAGGTCGAGAAATGTCCTGGCTATTTGCAGGGACTCCCAGTGATTTGTGTGACTGGAGGAAACAGGACCACTCCCGTTTGACAGGAACGGCTCAAGAATGTATGAGAGGAGAACATTCCCGCGGGAGCCGTTACCGGGGCTTAGAGAAACCCGTTTTGTATCAAAGGTTGTCGGGCTGTATCTTCTGATTTCCAGCCCGCAGCTCATGGCTATGTTTTTTATGAGTTGCTTCATGTGACAGGGGGAGAAGGCGTCATCCGAGACGCCGCCTGATGTATGTCATTGCTTTCCTTACATTTGATAGACGTGACTTCGCGGTCGACCGGCTGCAGATGTCCACCCTCATGAAATTCAGCGGGAAGAGATGACCATAAGCCATATCGTCTTTATGCCGAAGAGCCCTTTTTTTGTGTGATGTTTCCGAGGAGAGATCGGAAATGTCATATCGGTCTTTCATGAATGATTCTTCCCTGAACCACTTCCAGTCGTTGTACCATGTCCAGCAATTGTTCGTGATGTATAGATTTCTGATGCGGTCCTTCAGAGAAGAATTGGTCTGGAGCGTCACATAATCGCAATCATATCCCGCAATATAGGGCAGCATAAGATTTACTGAATGGTTGCTGCAATAGTTTGGAAACCATACAGAGAACTTTATCTCTTCCTGGAGTTCTTTTACTGCCCTGTATACCTGCACATGTTCTTCATTGCCGTATTCTCCCCATGGGTTATGGGTGAAGACATTGGAACAACCGATCAGTTTTTCCTTTAATCCCTGCTTTATCTTCTGATAATTCCCTTCGTACTTTTCAGAGATCGCGTTATTCGACAACGCGAGTCCGTATTTCGTAACAACGGGATTGAGCCAGTCCGCGGCATTGAATGCCCCGGACTCATCCAGATCCAGAGACGATATGTTCCGGACCGGATGCTCTGAGAGGACATTTCTCCTCGCTGCACTCCAGTGGGGTTTGGAGTCACATCCCAGAAAGCAGAAGACCATTGAACCCGCTTTATCCAGAATTGAGCTGAACCACAGCACCTCGTCGTCCGGGTGGGCAAGTACGATGACGGACGACTTGAACATATTGTGATTACGCAACCTTTCCGTCGCGAACATCAGAAAACCCTGCAAGACGAAGGAGATTCGATGCCGCAACATCCGGCTTCATCTCATTGAGGACGGAAGGATAGCGGAAGCCGCTTCCTGTCCATGTCACTTCTCCACGCCAGACCTTCAGCATTTCTTCTGCGAGAGCGGCGGGATCTCCGACCGGAACAAGTCCTCCGTTCAGTCCGGGCTCTACAAGTTCATCGATGCTTGACCCGTAGGTCCCGATCACAGGAACTCCCAGGAAAAGGCTCTCGATCGCCGTATTCGGAAGATTGTCATATCGGGACGGAAGAACAGAGGACTCGGCACGCTTCAATACTGCATACAACAGAGGTTTCCTGATTTCGCCCAGCCATAACACCTGTGATGCTTGTTTCCCCCATGCATGTGAATACTCTCTGAACACATCCGGTCTGTCTTCCTGGCCTCTTGCCCCCCAAACGCGTCCCTTTCCCGCCCATATCATGGTGAAGTCCGGAGCTCTCCGCCATACAATCGGCAATGCTGCCGATAAAACATCGGTGCCCTTTATCGGTCCAAGGGTTCCGAAGTGAAAAAGGAATCTCTTCGGCAGTTTCCAGGGAACTTCGCGAGCGGCCTCTGCGTCCATCAGGAAGGGAGGTCTCAGGGTTTCCACTCTCAGCCCGCATTTCCGGAAGTAGTAATCGGCGACAAATCTGCTTGGAGCATATGCCCTGTCTGCGCGGCGGATAAGTGCTTTTTGAAGGCCGCTTGTACAGTTTATATCGAATATCCTCGGCGCTCCGTCTGCCCGCAGCCAGAGATCTCTTACCCAGCTGCATCTCACCATCAGGGGCCTTCCCGGCAATTTCCTTACGAACAGACCAGGGCAGCCGACGTCGGAACTCTGGACGAAATCAAACCGCTTCTCGCTCTCACGGGCCTCAAAAGAGTGCGCAAAACCGAGAGAAAGAGCGAGCTGCAAATACGTCTGTCTTATTCTCAGGTACCTGTTTAACCGTAACCGGCTGATGACTTTCAACGGCAGATTGTACCTTCGCTTCACGGGTTCTACTCTTATCCCATCGAATGTGAACACTTCTTCTTTCCGGTGATCGGATGCCGACAGCGTGAACACTTCCACTTCATTACCCATTTCGGTCAACGCTTTTGAAATGCGGTAAACGTAAGCCGCCAGGCCTCCCGGGATGTAATCGCCGTTGACGAATTCAGGAGTGAGAAAAGCTATTCTCAAAGGACGTTCACCTGACATATGATGCATAGCGGGCTTCCAGACGGGAAAGGAAATCGGCAACTTGAGCCTCCTCCCGCCACATCCTTCCCTCCTGCCAGATTAACTCTCCGGTATATGGATCTCCCGAAAGAGTCCAATGCCCGGGACAGGTGAGGCCGATCCAGCATACATAGGTATAGCTGATTTCGCTGACGACCCTCTCTGTCCCCCTCAACAGGCAGTCTATTGCCACTGATTGCGTCTTCAGACGCCGGGCGACGTCGAAGGCCAGGTGGACGGCTTCGAGGTCGATCTGGCGCGGATCAGGGTCAAATTTTCCGCTGCCGCTCGCACGAAAATCATTCGGACGATTGAATCTCCTGACTGCAAATGCCCGGTTTCCGATTACAGCGACCCTCGTATCGAATTCATTTCCCGGCAGGAATTCCTGGAACAGGATATAGTTCTTATGCAGCTCCCAGTTGTACTCGCTCAGTTTCTTGTAAGGCGGCATCCCCTTGAGTAACAGCCTGGCAGCAGGCATAATCCTCCTCCGCCATGGCCATGGTTCAACACCATACTGATCATCGAGGTGGTTCACTCCCCTGCCGAACAGCCTGTCGATCCATGTTTCCGCCTCTTCAAAAGAGCGGATCAGGAGAACATTCTCTGAACTTGCGCCGCCCCGTAATTTCATAACCAGAGGATACTGCGCATCCCTTGCCCATTCACGTGCAAGAGAAGCGTCAAACCAGGCCCATGTCTTCGGCGTCGGAATTCCGGCGGCTTTGAAGAGATAGCTCTGGGCGATCTTGTCATCATAATGCCAGCAGGTATTCTGATCGGGATAAACAACGAGATCCAGTTCCTTTTCTATCACCGGCATAAGCGAGCGGGCGACCTGGCGGAGATTCGGAAAATGGGCAAACCGCCACATGAAACCATGACACCCCCGCAGTTGATCCAGGATGTCAGCGCTGAAAACGTTCACTGTCCTTACTTCATGGCCGGCTTCCCGGAGAAATCTGGTCCAGACCGGCGATGCAGTATCCCCGGGACCGTAATAATCCGGCTGAATAGCTATTGTGAATTTCATGACATATTCCCGTAGAGTGGAGAATCCTTTGTGAGGCAGGCAGAAAGGTCGTCCGCGTCATGCTTGATCTTCCAGATGGCGGGAAGACGGACCCGGCTGTTGCACTTTACATGGCCCTGTTCCGGGCTTTCGACGGTGAAAGAGAGGCAATTGTAGACATAATCACGCTCTATGTTGAAGCCGTCGCCAAGCCAGACAGTAATATAATAGGTACCGTCGTTCAGCAAATTCTTCGGCAGGAGCATGTGAATCTCCGATTCCTCGGATGGCAGTGTCAGGTGACTCGAATCGTCTGTATTGGAAAAATGGAGAATGAGATGGCCGAGAGGATCACGGATGCTTACGCCGAGAATACATGGAGCATTCTGGGTACCGCATATGCCGATATTAAAGATAATCGGCTCGCCGTATGAGAACTGAGAACGAATCCGGCCATTCTGGTCCTGCGTGGCAAGATGCAGAACACGCATCGGACCCTCGCCCCTCCTGTTCGCAGACCACCTCCGCAGATCTATCCTGCCCGAACCGTTACCGCTCGAAACATACTCCTGGACAATTTGTTTTGTCTCTCCGACGGCAGTAATTTCGCCTTCTGACAGCAGAATACATTTGTTACATAATTCCGAGATGACCCCCATATTATGGCTGACGAACAGGACCGTCCTGCCCCCTTTCGCCACATTTTCCATTTTCCCGAGGCATTTTTTTTGAAAGGCGAAGTCACCAACAGCCAGTACTTCGTCAATGATGAGTATCTCCGGTTCAAGATGCGCTGCCACAGAGAAGGCCAGACGTACGCGCATGCCGCTTGAGTAACGTTTCACAGGGGTATCCAGGAACCTTTCGACTTCGGAAAAAGCAACTATTTCGTCAAACTTTCTGTCGATCTCGCTTTTTCTCATACCGAGTATCGTTCCGTTCAGATAAATATTTTCCCTGCCCGTGAGGTCTGGATGAAACCCAGTACCCACTTCGAGCAGGCTTGACACCCTGCCGAATATCTCGGCATAGCCGCTTGTCGGGTCAGTGATTCTCGAGATTATTTTCAGAAGGGTGGATTTTCCGGCGCCGTTTTTCCCGATGATGCCCAATACCTCTCCCGTCTTCACCTCAAAGGAAATGTCCCTCAAAGCCCAAAAGATATCAGACGGTTCCGGTGCTGATCCGTCACCGCGCTGTGCGGGATTGCCGAATTTGTATAGAGACCGGTGTTTGCGATAGTTGTTAACCGGGCTTTTCATGAAATCGATGAATTTGCCCGCAAGGGTTTCCTGAACCTTTTCTTTCAGACCGATCCGGTAGCACTTACTTATCTGTTCAACTCTTATTGCTATGCTGTCCGCCGGACTCATATTTTGTCTCTTTCCCTTATATGGCTATCAGATGACATCAGCGAAGAAGCGTTCTGTGCGCTTGAAATACACGGCGCCGCTGATGAGCAGCAGGCAACTGACTGCAAGGCCGGGGAGAATATAATTCCACTGCAAGGGGGTGCCGAGCAGGCATGCGCGAAACCCTTCAACAACTCCTACAATAGGATTCAACGAGTAGACCATGCGGTATTTTTCGGGTATGGCCGAGGCTGAATAAACAATGGGTGCCGTGTAGATCAGCATCCTCAGAATGAACGGCAATGCGAACTTGATATCGCGAAACCTTATGGCGAGGGAGGAAAGCCACAGACCGACGGCTGCCGGGATGGTCATCATGAAGACAACAAAAAGGGGAAAGAATATGAGATTCCACGTCGGCGCGACCCGGTAATAAAAGAAGATGAACAGGAGGATCAGGAAAGAGATCAGGAAGTCGACCATTTTGGACAGGATCGGTGTGAAGGGGAATATCAACCGCGGGAAGTATATCTTTCCGAGTATGCCCTGGCCTTCCACAAGGCTCTGACTTGATTTGACCATTGCCTCAGACATGTATGTCCATGGAACTATTGCGACAGAGGAAAAGAGCATGTACGGGACCCCATCCGTGGATATCCTGGCGATTTTCCCGAATATGACAGTGAAGAGAATAATCTGAATGAGCGGGTTCAGAATGGCCCAGGCAAAACCGAGTATTGTCTGGGCATACAGAACCTTGATATCGCGCCAGGCGAGAAAATAGAACAGATCACGGTATTCTTTCAACTCCTGAATGTCCGCAATTCGCCAGCCTGATCTCGGCCTGATGATTGTAACGGATCCGTTAGGCATTTCCATTTACGCTCTTCTTTCTCTGATTAATGGTGTCCCGGAGGAGGAATATACTCCGGTACGCCCCGCCTGTATTCGCTGTACATCTGGAGCCAGGTCCTCGGAGCAGGATTCGGAGTCGGTGCATTGGTGTCGTAGACCATGAGTTTTCCGTTGTATCCGGCCACGACTACTTCGTTATAGCCGTCGCCGTCCGTATCAAAAACTCTCGCCTTTGTCAGCTGGCCGGTTCCCTCCGGCATGTCGACGCGTTGTATCAGGTTGTAGTTCCTGTCGTAGATCAGAAGCGGGTAACTCCCGCCAAAGGTATCACCCACCACATCCGGCTGGTTGCCCGTTGCCACAAGGATTTCCATATAGCCGTCTCCTGTGACATCGCCGACTGTTGGCGGCCACGCAATCCATACATCAAAATAATCCTCAAAATCGGTTATTCCATTGATCAAATCAAAAACCACGAATTTCTTGGCTACACCCGAATCCGGATAAGAAGAACTCGTAATGTATTCTAGGTGCCTGTCACCGTCTATGTCATAGACGGTCGGCGTGCCGTGGGTAGGCAGCCGTCTATTACTGTAATTCAGTATTGTCTGGCCATTCGCGGCATTCAGAACCATGGGACCCTTGCGGGTAATGACTGTCGCAACGACGTCAAGAATACCGTCACCTGTCACGTCCGCCAGTATGGGTATGGGACTGCTGTTCATAATATCGGGTCTCATCCAGAAGGGTTCGAGCGTATGGGCGTTATATGCCTGGAGCCCGTTTGCCGGCACGCCATTGTATCCATAATTCCTGTCACTGAGATAGATTTCGAATACTCCGTCTCCGTTCGTATCAGCCAGTGACATGCCGCCCCAGCAAGGATGGTAAATCCATGTCTCCTTCAGAATATTGCCGTTATGATCAAGCATGGTGAGTCTGCCTTCGTAATCGCTCATATTCCCGCTGTAGGGCTTGGGTATCTCATCCTCCGAGGCGACCCATATGGTCGGATAGCCGTCGCCATCGATGTCAGCGGCCATGATGGGGAAGACGGAGAGCTTATCGCCCTCTAAAGGCGTCACCCAACGAGTGGTGCCGTCGCCGTTCGCTGCATGTATAAAGGAATTATCGTCGACGTCCGTCTCGCCGAACAGTATCTCGGGTGTGCCGTCATTATCGAGATCCGCCAGCTCAACAGCATATTCATAACATCGGCAGGGTTTCGACCATTTGATCTGACCTGTCTTTCCATTTACTGCCACGACACGGCCGCGGGCTTCCATAACCAGTTCCTGTACGCCGTCGTTATCGATATCTCCCATAACAGGCATAATCTGTCCCGACCCGCCGATATCGTCAGACCACTTTGAAGTGAGAAAGCCATTTTTCGTGAATCTCACTGCATCGGCACAGGTGCTTGTTGGTGCCGACTGCGCAGTGACCGTTACATTGTAGTTTACCCCTGCCTCAAAATTGTATGTCCCCAGGATATTCCATTTACCGCCATTTTTTTGCTGGTTGATATAGACTCTGCCTGTTCCGCCGGAATGCTGGATATCAACGGGAACTGTCGTGCTCCTCGACGACCAAACGGTCCACCACATGGAAACATCATACATACCTGTCTGTGACGGAGCGAACGTCCAGGTGTATGTTGCACCGTCACGGCTCCAGAGAGATTCTGCACCGTAAGCGCCGGTAGCGCCTGATACAGACCATGTTCCGGTAGAGGATGTCCGGGGATCGCCATTATCAATGATTACTTCTGTCGGAGCCGGCTGCACTGTCAGGGTGTAAGTTGCCTTTGCCGAAGCAGCTCCTTTATCGTCATAAACGGTCAACATTATCGTATGAGTTCCGGCCGAGAGCTTGGCCACAAATCTCATCGAGAACGAACTTGTGTCGCCGATATGCCCGCTGATATCAGAGTCCCAGCTGTATCTTGTTATCGAACCGTCGGTGTCGACTCCGTGGCCGGTGAAGGTAACTTCGCCGGCAATTTTCGCGGGGTTCGGTGTAATTGAATCTATGAATGCCTGTGGAAGCTTGTTATTGTTTACGACGAGAATTTGTGTCACAGGCGCAGACCAATCGCCCGCGTTATCTCTGACTTTAAAGGTGATGGTGTGGGTTCCGACCGAGAGTGCAGTTGTCGTGAGAGATGCAGTATTCCCGAGCACGCCGTCGATATTTGACTCCCAGGCGTATTCGGTTATGCTGCTGTCAGTGTCATCACCATGCCCTCTGAATGTTGTGGGAGCACCGAAATATGAAGGGCTCGGTCTTATCGAATCTATGACAGCAGTCGGAGGACTGTTCGGGTGAAGGAAAGTAAATCTCACGGCATCGGCGCAGGTGCTTGTTGGATTGGGCTGAGCAGTGACAGTGACTCTGTAACTGTTTCCGGAGACGAAGTTGTATGTCCCGAGGCTGTTCCACGTGCTGCCGTTCTGCTGCTGGTCAATCGTGACGCTCGCAGTCCCGCCGGAAGTTTCGATGCTGACGGGAACCATGGTGCTCCTGGACGGCCATGCAGTCCACCACATGGAGACATCATAGGCACCGGACTGCGACGGGGTGAATGTCCATGTGTATGTCGAACCATCCCGGCTCCAGAGGGAATTGACGCCGTACGGGCCGGTGGCGCCTGAAACAGACCATGTCCCTGTAGAAGATGTACGCGGGTCACCGTTATCGATGATCGTCGGCTGGTACGGGTTCACCATGAATGTTGAGCTGATTGTGTGATTTCCGGATACCGAATGGAATGTGTATGAGGAAAGTGCACCTTGCGAGATTCCATCAACTGTGACGTTTGCGACAATGTATCCGTCATTTGGCGTCATGAGAAATGTCTGATCACTCCCCTGCCTCAGTGAAACTGCGCCGACAGGAGAGATGGTACCGCCGCTTCCGGCCGAGGCGGAGATGACGGACAACGGATTTTGTTCACATACCGGCAACAAGATGCTTAGCGCATCAAACCAGACCCAGGCCATCTTGCCGTATCCTGTCTCGTTGGGATGCAGATTGCCATCCATGTCATCCGGATATGTTAAGGCATGCTCCTGGTCTACGATGATGATCTTATCGCCGCCGGCTACGCGGCTTTCAGCCATTGCCTGGACACTGTCATTGAATTGAGTGACCGCAGGAACAGGAGTCTTCTGGTTGATGATGCGGGCCAATACGACCGTAACATCTTCGCTGTAACGGTCAATCTCATCGAGGATGGAAGCGATCTCACCGGCACTGGCTGCGTTATTCACAACATCATTCGTACCGATGTGAAGCAGTATGATATCAGCCGGATTCGCAACGAGCCAGTTATAGACGTCCTTTACGACCTCCCCGTATCCATAGGGGCCTGATGCCATATAGCCGGGATGCCCCTCGTGATCGTAATCAAAGAGGGGTATGAAAGACTGGCCGCTCTTCAGACTTCCCACAAAATCGATGTAATATCCTGCATTCGATAATGACTCATAGAGGGGCTCTCTGAATCCTGTAATAAGTTCGGCAGGCTGCTCAACGCTTCCGTGGTCACCATCGGTGATCGAATCTCCAAGAGGCATGATTCTGACAGGAGATGATCCACAGCCAAGATGGCCGATGATCGTACTCACCTCGGGTGACCATGCTTCTTTATCGTCCTTGACCTGAAAATAGATGATGTGAATTCCTTCTGACAGCGATGATGTACTGAATTCAGCAGAGTCGCTCAGGAAGCCGTCCTGGCTCGAACGCCACTTATAGGCTGTCACATGGCCGTCGCTGTCCGAGCCTTCACCGCGGAAGGTGACCTCAGTTCCCGGAAGGGAAGGATTAGGAGTTACGGACAATATCGAAGCGACCGGTGGTACATTCTGAGTAGCAGCATAGACAAACCGTACCGCATCCGCGCAGGTGCTGGTGGGATTGGGCTGGGAAGTAATGGTGACCCTGTAGCTGACACCTGCCTGAAAATAGTATGTACCAAGGAGGTTCCATGCGCCGCCTCCCTGCTGCTGGTTGAAATACAACCTCGCTGTTCCGCCGGAATACTCGATATCTACCGGAACAGCCGTGCTCCTCGAAGGCCAGTTCGTCCACCACATGGAGAAATCATAAATTCCGGTCTGGGAAGGCGTAAATGTCCAGGTAAACGTAGAGCCATCCCTGCTCCAGACAGAGTCTGTTCCGTAGAAACCCGTGGCGCCTGAAACGCTCCACGTTCCCGTAGACGAGGTTCTTGCATCACGGTTGTCAATAATTGTCTCATTGACGTCAGGAATATATTTGAACCAGACCGCATCTGCGCACGTACTCACCTCAGACCCGTAGGCCGCCGTGATTGTCACGCTTCCGGCTGTACTGAAGTTGTACTGTCCGAGGCTGTTCCACTTGCCAGCATTCTGCTGCTGGTTGATATTGACCGTCCGGGAACCGCCGTGATAATTGATGGTGACAGGGATATTCGTTGCTCTTGAAGGCCAGCCCGACCACCACATGTATACTTCATACGTGCCCGCCGGCTGGGGAGTGAATTGCCATGTGTAAGTGGCACCGTCCCGCGCCCAGAGGCTGTTTGTCCCATAAGGGGACGTACCCCCGGATATAGCCCATGTCCCTGTGAACGAGGTGCCCGGATTGCCGTTGTCAATAATAGTGTCTGCACAGGCATCGAGAACATCGAAGCTTAAAAATATCAAAAAAGTTAATACACATATATTAAAAATATACTTTCTGAAGTCCTTCATCCCTGCTCCTCCTTTTGTCATGAAATAACATCTTTTTTGGATTAATTACAGAGAACCGCCCATAAGAAAATCTATGCGTTTCTATTCAACAACCTTCAGCAAATTTCTCTAATTAATACCACGGATGGCTTTAATTAAATCATCAGGAGTCCCGATATCCAGACAAGAGCTATCCGGGAAAAGTACACCTTCTACATGTAAATTATTGAGAATGGCAGCCTGGATAACATCACTTAAAAACAATTCTTGTCGCTCTGAGATTTCGTTTAAGGTATTATCTTGATCTTTCACCTCTTGAAGAGTAGATAGATAATTATGCATGAATTGCGTAAAAACCGGCGTCCAGACAGCAATAATCCATGTGTAGCGTAGATGAATTTGCAAAGGTTTTATCAAAATCTGGCGTATTCGTCCATTCTCGTCAAAATCAACCACATCCCATTTTTCAGGTTTATCTACAGGAAAAAGTCCCAAAACTACATTAGCGTTTGTATCTGCTTGTCTGTTTAACAATCGTACATATGCATCATCAGGCTGGAAAAGAATATCTGGAAAACCAAAAGCTACTATATTATCTTTCACAAAGGGATAAGCCTGGTCTATGGTATAGGGGACACCAAAAGGTAGGCGCATCATGAGATAGGCTAAATGCATATCCAACATCTTTCCATCACTTAGATATGCAGGGATATCCCATTTACCATCACGTAATACTATGTAAGTTTTGGTAATCCCTGCCAATCGCATCTTCTCCAATAAGTAATGACAGACAACCTTAGGACGCACACCATTCCCCTCGTTTAATCTCCAGAAGCCGATCGGATATAACTCTTTGCTACAAGGCAAAGGTGATATCCTTGTTGCTTGCCCACTTGCCGGTATCAACCCAATTACTTCCTGATGATTTTTTTTAGCTTTTTTGTATTCAAGCATTGTCTTGAAAGATGTCCTCAAGTTTTTTCATTAAACTTTGTTCAATGGTCTTATATTGATATCAGTGACTTCTGCTGTCCGTGATAGAGAAAGTGCATTCACTACCACTTCCGCAACATCCTCGGGCTGCATAAACTTCTCAGGTTCATAGGCCTTGCCCTCCATTTGGTGGACTGCTGCTTGCATTGGTGTTGCAGTTCGGCCTGGGTATACAGTCAGGACACGGATACCATAATCATTAACCTCGGCTCGCAAACTATCAGCTATAGCTTTAAGTGCATGTTTTGTTGCAGCATATTGACTTAAATTTGCCTTAGCATTCATTCCGACACTAGAGTTTATGAATACTATTTGTCCATGTCTGGATTTAATCATGGGCAATAATGTCTGGGTGAGCAAGTAAGGCGCGCGAACGTTGGTCCTGTATTGTCTATCGAGGTCTTCAACAGAGGAATTCTCAAGCGTACCCATTGAGAAAATACCTGCACTGTGAATAAGTATATCAATATATTTAAAATCCTGCTGAAGATATGACTTTAGCTTTTGAATATCATCGTCTACATTTAAATCAACCTGATAGGTCTTAATGAGAGAAGAAGCTGTAGATTTAACGCTTTCTGCAACTGCCTCAAGAGTTTTCAAATTGCGACCTATGAGACATAGTGCCACACCTTGCGATGCAAGACTCAAAGCGATAGCTTTACCAATACCGCTGCTCGCCCCGGTTATAACCGCAATTTGATTTTTGAGTTTAGACATACATTAAAATATATCTATTCAGGACATTCTTTTAATAACTCATGATTAAACAAGGCATCTGCTGCATCTTTGATCGAATCGAACTCAAGTCCCGATCTATCTGAGATATCTAATAAAGTATTACCTCCGTCAGACAAATTCAGTACCCATAGCATGGCGAGTTCTCTTAACTTCTTATCTTGCTGTCCGCCTATAGCCTGATATAATCCTCTTCTGCCAAGTTGTGGCTCACATTTTGGATTCTTGTTCAAATATTTTTTATTGTTTTCCAGAATATTTAGAACTGATAAATATTTTGAGAGTGATTCTTCAAGATATTGAGGGCGAACAAAATCTAAATTGTCTGCTGATGTATGATATTCTGGATAACGACCATGTGGTGTCCTCATGAAACAACCGACAGGAAGGTTAAATCCGGGTGAACAGTACTGCCGCTCATCATAGCCAAATGGGGTAAAATCGAGAATTTCATAATTTGCTTTCGAATTTTTTAAAACATTTATACCTGCTCTGTCTATCTCTGCATTTCCCTGCCGGCTCTTCTTGTAGGTAAACTTCCCTGAGTCTCCAAGACACGCAGCAACCAGACCATGTTTTATCTTTGAAACATTGGACTCGTTCAGACAAAGATAGGTTATAGAACCGATTGTTCCCGGGATGAATAAAAATCTGTACGAGTAATTCAGAGGGATTTGGGTAAGGTATTTCGCAAGGAAGACCGCGAGAACAATCCCTGAGAGGTTATCATTACATAGTGAAGGATGACACACATGACAGGATATTAATATTTCGTCTATTTTCTTGCCTTTTATATAATACTCACCGTAAGTTAAATGGCCATTTTCAATTGATGAATCAATGAATACCTCATATTCATCTTCTGTAAGACTCAGAAACTGGTTATAACTCACACAAAAACCCCAATTTTCTTTGTAATATGAAGTTCTATAAGGAATCCATTCAGGATATTCTGGTGATGTAAAAAGGTGGTCCTTTAATTCCTGTAAAGAGACCTTCTTTTTTACAGGCATACTATAATTTAGAACGTGTAAATTAGAATTTTTAAAATCTACTATTTTTTCGCCTCTTGAATTTTTAACGTATGCATCTTTTATATTCCATTCTTTGGGCACAGTCCAATCAAACACTTTGGTTCCAGTTGGAACTTCATGAACAGTTAATGGAATATGTTTTTTTATGATATTAAAAGTTTCTCGAACGCCGTTTCCCGTGATACTTCGACATATTGGATATAATTCAGACATTAACTGATACATCTCTTTACCAATTTGATCTGTGTTAATAATGTTTTTGAAATCTGTTAAATTCATATTTTTGTTAACTCAACGATACTTCTATCTCATCGTTCTGTCATTCTGGCTTGCCCAGAATCTTTCTTATGGTTCAGAAGGATTCCCGACAAGCGGGAATGACATTTAGATCATATGCCAGGTATCCTGCTTGACTTGTTTCGTCATCCTTGTAATATGAGGTTCATATATGTCCCACCCGATTCATAAAGGAAAATCTGGAAATTGCTTATCCTTCTCAGAGATTATTAAAACATCTATGGGCCATTGAATACCAAATGCAGGATCATTCCATCTAACACCTCTTGCATACCCCGGAGCATAATACTCTGTCATCTGGTAAAAAACTTCAGTGTTATCCATGAGCGTCAGAAAGCCATGGGCAAAACCTTCTGGGACATATAGCATTTTCCGGTCATTAGCTGTTAGTTCCACAGATATCCATTGTTTAAAGGTTTCTGATTCTGGTCTCAGATCGATAATTACATCATAAATGCTTCCAAAAGTACATCTAACCAATTTAGCCTCTCTGCATGGAGCGGCCTGATAATGCATACCGCGCAGAGTTCCCTTTTTAATATTGAAAGAAATATTGCATTGTACTAATGTTGGATTAAGTCCATATTCTTTGAATTCTCGTTGGCACCAGGTTCTGGCAAAAAAGCCGCGTTCATCCTCTAGCCTCTCTATCTCTATAATGTATGCACTCTTTAGTTTTGTTTCATTGAAAATCATATGATAAGTTGATGGGTCAATGAGTGTATGAGTATATGGGTATATGAGTATGTGGGAAGATGGGTTTATGGGTAGATAAGTGTATTGGCATATGTGTTTTACTCATCGACACATCTACCCATCAACCCATTTACCCATTTGCCCATTCACCCATTAACTCATTTACTCCTTTTAAGATACTTTATAAAATTTAAGGTCATTTTCCTGAGCACTTCGATTTCTTCTAAGAGATTCCCATCACTATGATATCCTAATCTTAATGAGATGATTACCTGGGTCTCCAGTTCAGATAAAGTTCCTAATGCAATGTACATAAATTGGATAAATTCTTTTCTTGAGAACCTTGCTGCACCTTCTGCTATATTGCTTGGGTAAGAGATTACAGAACGTCTCATTTGAGAAATGATTCCATAAATTTCTTCTCTCGGGAATGTTGAAGTCAACTTATAGATTTTCTCCACAAGCTCAATACCTTTTTGCCAAATCTCTAAATCCTTATGAGTCCTCATTTGTCTCCCATTTACTCATTTACTCATCTACTCATTCACTCATAAACTTTAACTTCAGGAATAAACACCACAAACTTACCACCCCAGTCACGTATATAAGACATTTGATCCATAATCTCTTCTTTTAGGTTCCATGGAAGAATCACTAAATAATCAGGCTTTGTTTCTTTGATTTTATCAGGATGGTAGATTGGTATATGAGTCCCTGGTAAATATAGACCCTGTTTGTGCGGGCTTCTGTCAACGGTGTAGTCGATAAAATCAGAACGGATACCACAGTAATTCAGAAGCGTATTGCCCTTGGCAGGGGCACCATATCCGACTATGGACTTCCCGTCTCGCTTGGCTTCAATTAAAAAAGCCAATATCCGTCTTTTTGTTTCTTTAACCTTCTCAGAGAATGAAAGATAGTAATCAATGCGTGTAAAACCGACAGCCTTCTCTCTGTTCTTCAGATCAGTTACTCTCTGTCCAACTTGCTTGGAAGTGTCCTCCGAATGACGGGCATATATTCGTAAAGAACCACCATGTGTTGGAATCTCATTTATATCGAAGATGGTTAGACCGTGATTCGCAAAGATCTTCTCCACCGTGATAAAGGAGAAATACGAAAAATGTTCATGATAAATAGTGTCAAATTGATTTTCATTGATAAGTGGCATAAGATGTGGAAACTCCATGGTGATAACACCATTTGGTTTTAAAATTATTCTCATTCCCCTAACAAAATCATTGATGTCCGGAACATGGGCTAAGACATTGTTTCCTATCAGGAGGTCAGCATATATGCCCTCAGAAGCTAATTCCATAGCTGTTTGAGTGCTGAAAAATTTAATCATAGTTGGAATTCCTGCATCTTCTGCCGCCTTAGCCACGTTCTTTGCGGGTTCAATACCTAATACAGGGATACCTCTTTCTTTGAAATATTGAAGGAGATAACCATCGTTACTCGCAATTTCAATAACTTTACTGTCAGAATTAAAACCAAATCTTTCGATCATGAGGTTGGTATAAGTCTGAGCATGTTTCAGCCAGCTCTCAGAATAGGATGAAAAATATGCATAATCACCAAAGATCTTATCAGGAGACTCAAATATAGGTAACTGAACCAAATAGCATGATTCACAAATATAAGCATGTAATGGATAAAAAGGCTCCATCTGTTGAAGTTGTTCTGCCTTCAGATATGAATTCGCCAGAGGTGACATCCCGAGATCTACAAAGGTTTGTTCCAAGGCTGAATCACAAAAGCGGCATTTATTTTTTTCATTTGTCACCTTTATGTTCCTATCCGTAGTGTCCGAAATAAGAGATGCTTCATGGAGTTTACCCCGAACCAAAAGCGAGACCCTTCGTTTCACTCAGGGTGACAAATGGTGAAGGGTTCAGCATGACAGGCTGTGCGTTTGTCATTCCTTCGCCCATATCATTCCTTCGACTTCTGTCATTCTGAGTCCTTCGCTCTCTGTCATTCTGAGCGTAACGAAGAATCAATGCACCGCTCAGGGTAAACTCCGCGAAGAATCTCATTTTTAGGAGTCAACAAAATCAAGGCTTCAGGTATTTATTTTGGGCAAGTGTGATGTTCCTATATTAGTTCAGGATTATGTGTCCATGTGAGCTTTTCCGATAATAAACCTTTGTTTCGTAAATATGTTAAGACCTTTAATCTCATGAATTGAGAGTTACGAAAATCTTCATCCTTAAATTTCATAACTTCCAATCCACTTTTTAATTCTTTTATCGTGGTAATTAAGTCAACTTTGGGTTGATAATCAGGTGCCAAATTCTTAAAAAGATCAAAACTGACTCTATAGGAGCGTTTATCTGGCTGAGCATTCTTGTTAATTGAGATATCAACATCAGGGATAACCTTTGCAACAGCTTCTGCCAAATCCTTGACCTGATAATTCCATTCATTACTACCCGTATTGACAGCGAGGAATTCTCCTCCATCGGTTACTTCTCTCTTTATTGCCCATTCAATCGCCCTTGCCATATCTTTTATATTTATTAATGGTCTCCAGGGAGTTCCATCACTCAGGATAGTAATCTTTTTGGAGGCAACTGCACCTGCTACAAAATCATTCAATACCAGATCCAATCGTAACCGTTCACTCATTCCACAGGCTGTCGAAAACCTGAGGCTTGTTACGATAAATTTCCTATCTGCTATTTTCTCAAGGTCCCTCTCAGTATATACTTTCGATTTTGCATAAGCGGTAAGGGGATTGAGAGGAGATGTCTCAGTCCTCGGGCCATCCTCAGCAAAACCATACATGCTGCAACTCGATGCAAAAATAAACCTTTTTACTCCTGCTTCCTTCGCTTTTCTTGCCAGCTCAATGCTTGAATTATAGTTAATATCATATGTCACCTCTTCAAAGGTGTTCCCCATGGGGTCATTGGATATAGCAGCTAAGTGGACGATTGCTTCAACGCCTGTCAGCAATTCTTTTGGGCATTTTCTTACATCTGCAAAATATTGCACATCAACGTTGCACTCAGGGAGAATTTCTGCATTTGTCAGACAATTTGCGAAATACCCCATATCAAGGCCGATCAATGTTGCACCAGGATAGGAAGTACGGAGCTGTCGAACAACACAGGGACCTATATATCCCATGTTTCCGGTAATTAAAATTTTCATAAGGTTCCCTTCCTTTTTAATTTTAGGTTCTTCAGACATTTCTGTGAGTGATTCCTTGTTCCCCTCTTTGGCAAATGCCTATCTTCTATTCCCCTCTTTGAAAAAGAGGGGTCAGGGGAGATTTTACATATCATAAATGACTCCAAATCCTCTCCATAACTCCATTGATGTTTTCAAATACCTCCCTATCAGAAAATCTGAGAACCTTTACCCCCATCTTTGTGAGAACATTATCTCGTATGCTGTCTTTTTCTTTTCCGCTTTCGGAATAATGCTGCCCACCATCAAGCTCTATCACAAGATGCGCATTAGGGCAGTAAATATCAACGATATACTTCCCGATAGTCTTTTGCCGATAAAATTGATAACCTTTCAGTTGCTTCCGCCTCAATTTTGACCAGAGCAGATTTTCCGCATCTGTCATGTGTTTCCTGAGTTGTTGGGATAATGGCTTCAACTGTTTATCATAAGGAAGCATTTGTTCTTAAAATCCCCCCTCATCCCCCCTTTGCCAAAGGGGGGTAGAATTTCTATTCTACACATAATTCCCAGTAGAACATTAATTTAAATGGGATTGTATTTCCTTACAAACATATTGTGAAAAAGGAATAGCGCAGGTAAATGCAGGGGATACAGCATTTAAGATATGCATGGATTTATTATCTCCTTCGATAACAAAATCCATTTCTAATTTCTTTTTCTTGATATCAAGAAGCTGTGCGCGTATTCCGGGCTTTCCCCATCTCACATAATTTTCTTTTTTGACTCCTTCAGCAAGGGAGGAGGCGAGAGATACCATGCGTGAACGCGAGTACTTTCGTATTTCCTCGATAGCGAGGCGTGTGAAATCAAAATGGGAATGTGCAAAGAGGCTGATCTCTCTCATAACGATATCGATTACCTCATTAAATTTGAAATTCTCAAATGAATGATACTGCTCTCGCCAAAAGGCAGGAACAGCTGTGGGTCCGATTTTATTTCTGCCATCTACGGTTACAGTAAAGTGAACACCCAGGAAGGGATTCCGGAGATCAGGTACAGGGTAAATGTTTGTGCATATTGCATGAACAGGCTCCTCTGAATATAAGTAAAGGCCCTTAAAGGGAAGGATTCTGTATTTTTCTGAAAAACCAAAATCTTGAGCTATTTTATCAGCATAAAGACCAGCGGCATTCACGATATAACCTGCCTGATATGTTTCATTTGAAGTAATGATTCCTTTTTTATTTTTTTTGAGGTAACAAACATTTGTATGCAACAATACACCTTCATGAAGAGCATCAGAACACAGGGATTTTAAAACCTCAACAGGATCTACCGTGGATGTCGTAGGAGAAAAAAGAGCCCTCCTATAAGTTTTTACCCGTGGTTCAATTGATTTCGCTTCGTTTTTAGTAACTCCGTATAATTCAATCTTATTGCTTTTACCCCTTCTTAGGAGCTCATCAAGGACAACATCTTCTTTTGAGTCCTTTGCAACAACGAGCTTACCGCACTTATTAATAGCAAGCTTCTTAGACTCGCAATACTCTGTAAGCATTCTATTGCCAAGTCGCGTGAATTTCGCCTTTAAACTATCAGGTGTATAGTAAAAACCAGCATGGAGGACACCACTGTTGCGACCGCTTGCATGTAACCCGATCTCCCCTTCCTTTTCTATGACTATCACTTTTGAGTCAGGAAAATTTTTTTTTAATTCACGGGCAATGGTAATACCTACTATACCGCCACCTATGACAAGAAAATCAGAAACCACTATTTTATTATCACCATATCTTCCAGGGTGCCTTGCCTGAATTCCATAAATCTTCTAAATAATTCTTTTCCTTTAAGGTATCCATACATGACCAAAATCCGTAATGACGATAACCCATTAGTTGACCATCAAGAGCAAGGCGTTCAACAGGACTCCGTTCCCAGATAGTTTCATCGTTTTCAATGTAGTCGATTGTTTTGGGATGAAGTATAAAGAAGCCACCATTTATCCAGCCTTCGGCTGCCTGGGGCTTTTCATAGAAGTCAGTAACCTGGTTCTCTTGAAATGCAATTCTGCCAAATCGCGCAGGAGAACGCACCGTGGTAACCGTAGCAAGTTTGCCATGTGACTTGTGGAACTCCAGTAAGGCGCCAATATCAATATCAGCTACACCGTCACCGTAGGTGAACATAAAAACTTCTTCCTTCTCCAACCAGCGCCTAAGCCTTTTGAGACGTCCACCCGTCTGGGTATATAATCCTGTATCAATAATGTGAATTTTCCAGTTCGGTTGATTACCTTCGTGGATAATTGTATTTCCAGTGGTTAAGTCAATGGTGATGTCATTATTAATAGCATAAAAGTTCAGGAAGTATTCTTTTATCACTTCAGCTTTATAGCCGGCTGCTATGATAAATTCGTTTATTCCATGAGTAGAATAGATATTCATGATATGCCATAGGATGGGTTTACCACCAATTTCTATCATCGGCTTTGGTCGCAAATTGGTTTCTTCCGATAATCTGGTACCAAAACCACCTGCAAGAATTACTGCTATCATTTCACAATCTCTCCTTATTGAACTTGATATTCCCTATAGTCTTGCTGCAGAGTCTCCTATTATTCCCTCCCCATTGATGGGGGAAGATACCCTGTTGTCTTGCCACAAGGTGATTAATTGACTTTGACTGAATTGTTTTTAAAGCTGGGAACCATTTTCTGTATTAGTAGTACCAAATCAACAACTGAGTGGTTGAGAACAATGTGTTCAAGATCCGAGAGGTGGCGGGCAACAACGGGTATTAAACAATCTTCAGGAACGGCTATCATAATTTTTTTATGAAATGAAGGAATTATTTTTTCTGTTTCATCAAAGAGTTCTTCATATAATTTCTCCCCCGGCCTCAGACCTGTAAACAGTATCTTGATCTCCTTATAAGGAATAAATCCTGAAAGTCTTATAAAGTTCTCTGCAAGGTCAATAATTTTTATAGGATCGCCCATATCGAGCACAAATATCTCGCCTCCCTTGCCTGATGCAGCAGCTATCAAGACAAGGTGTACAGCTTCCTCTGTTAACATAAAAAATCTCTTAATCTCAGGATGCGTTATGGTTAGCGGACCACCCTTCGTTAACTGTTCTTTGAAGACCTGGAGAACACTGCCATTGCTTCCAAGAACATTCCCAAATCTCACCGTGGTAAACTTAGTTTGAGAAACAGAATTCATGTGAACAGTGAGAAATTCAGCAACGCGCTTTGTTGCACCCATAATGCTTGCCGGGTTTACAGCTTTATCTGTTGATATCATCACAAAGTTTTCTGCATCGTGCCGCGATGAAACTTCAATAAGATTTTTTGTGCCGAAAACATTATTTTTTATAGCCTCGATGGGATTATGTTCCATCAAAGGTACATGCTTATATGCAGCCGCATGAAAAATAATCTGAGGTTTGTGTTTTGAGAATATATATTCTAAAAATGATGAATCCTGTATATCTCCAACAATCGTTGATATCTTTGAACTATTTTGCCCGGTTCTTAATTCAAGGTCCACTTCGTATAAGCTGTTTTCATATCTATCTAATAAGAGAAGATGAGAGGGATTATATCCACTTATTTGCCTGCAGAGTTCAGAACCTATTGAACCACCAGCGCCTGTTACCATTACAGATTTGTCATCGATAAAGTTTCTTACCGACGTGATATCAGTATTTACAGGTTCTCTTTGTAAAAGATCTTCAAGTGAAATAGGTTGCATATGAGATATACCAAGCAGTTTAACAAGAAAGGAATTCAATTTTTCTTCAGTAATATACCCAAGCTTAACAAGTTTAGATCCGAGTCTTCCCCCTTCTTTTTTCTGTAAGGCCAATGCCTCTTGTATCTGGGCTTCGCTCACTAACCTGGCGTTAACTAAATGCTGCCCGATCTTCGCTGCTACAGAAACATTACTGCCAAGGAGATCATTTATTCCTGGCAGTTTTTTAATCGGAATGTTGAAGGGCTTACATATTTCATAAATCTCCCGGATAGTTTTTTGTGTATCACCGGAGGATATCATAATTTCATCTGGTTTGTTTTTCCTGATGATTTCTGGCATCTTATCAGTTGTCCCCAAGATAGGGACACCATGGATAGTCAGTCCTTTTTTCTGAGTATCATCATCAATGAATCCTATCGGTTCATATTTACATTTGTGATTGCCTTTCATTTCCCGAACAATCATCTCACCAGCATTCCCTGCACCAACAATGACCATTCTTTTCCGCGAGGGCTCCAGGAACACGTATTCTCTAAATATCCTGATGAGAAGCCTGCTTCCACCTGATAAAACTAAAAATAACAACCAGTCGAGGATATAGATAGAACGAGGGTATCCTCCATCACCTATCAGATATCTTATTGTTAGAAAGAAGATAATACTTCCTGCTGTTGCAGAATTGATAATTTTCAATAAGTCGCTTATGCTTGCATAGCGCCACAAACCTTTATAAAGTCCGGCTTGAAAGAACAAGATGAGCCGTATCAATAAAAGACCCGGTAGATACGAGAGATATTGATAGAGGTAATAAGTTGGAAAAAGCACATCAAAACGTATTGCAAAGGCCAAATAATTTGCAAGAGCAGCCTGCATTAAAAGAATGAGGGTAACAACGACAAACCGATGTTCTATGATCTGGTCTTTAATCGCTTGATAAATTTTGGTAGTAATTTTACCCATTGTTTTTAAAATGTATTATTGATCCTGAATAATAAATGTCCTCCGCACTTGGTCATTCCCGCTTGTCGGGAATCTTTCAGAAGGATTCTGGACAAGCCAGAATGACAGTACTCTTGATATCAGGACTGTTTTTTCTGCTTAGTAGTTTTAAAAATGGTCTTTAAAATTAGTTTTAAGTCAGTCATGATATTATGGTTCTCTACATAATGTAATGAAAGATTAATTTTTTCTGGTAAAATCTTTTTTTTATATTCTTCTTCCCAATTTTCTGATAAAGAGAGATGATTTTCTTCATCTGAATATTGTATTGATGCTGGGTCTGTAATCCCTGGACGGACGCTCAGCAGTTTTTTATAATCTGACGTGAACATTTGCACATATTCTTTTACTTCTGGTCTAGGCCCGACAAAACTCATTTCTCCTTTTACAACATTGAATAGTTGTGGTAACTCATCAATTTTATGTTTCCTGAGAAACCTGCCCATTCCTGTGATTCGGCTATCACCACCAACGGTTATCATTGGTCCCCTTTCTCCGGCATCATTTTTCATAGTCCTGAATTTATAAATCTTGAAGGATTTGAAATTCTTGCCAATTCTTTCTTGTCTAAAAAACACTGGCCCCTTGCTATCAAGTTTTATAAGAACAGCTACTATAATAAAAATTGGAAAACAGACTGCTAATCCCAAGATTGAAAAAATGAAATCAAAAATTCGTTTCACCTTCTGAACTTCTTGACTACATCCTCAATTGCATCTACTACATATTGAACATTTTCTTCTGTCATTCCCGGATAAATAGGTAGTGAAATAATTCGTTCATAAACCCACTCTGATGATGGGAACTCCACTGCTTTATAATTAAAGATGTCCTGATAATAAGGGTGTCTATATAAAGGAATAAAATGA
>CAZLFE010000013.1:0-31883 GCA_964558725.1 uncultured Nitrospiraceae bacterium
GTTGAGTCCTTGCGGTATGGAGGATCCCTTCTATAGCATTATTTGTACTTTCTATGAATTTTCGTAGGGGCAAATCATCCTGCCAATAAACCCCGCTGGAATTGTGGACGGGCATTGAACGCCGTGCACAAAAGCGGAAGATTTCTTATTTTAACATCCCCATGGTAAGCCATGGAGTATTCCTACGGGGTAAAGCTTTATGTATGAAAATTATACAATTTTTGAAAGGGTATGTGATATCATTAATTCCATGAAGGCATTATGGAAGGGTAATATAAGCTTTGCCCTTGTCAATATCCCTGTGAAACTCTATGGTGCATCCCATAAGAGAGATTTAAGTTTCCATCTCCTTCACAAGAAATGTTCAACACCGCTACATTATGAAAGGTACTGTCCCACCTGTAAGATTGATGTGGACTGGGAGGACACGACCCATGGTTATGAATACGAGAAGGATAAATTCGTTGTTGTAACGGATGAAGAGATTGAGCATATCCCCATAAAAACTTCAAAAAGCATTGCTATTCTGAGATTCATCGATGCTAAGGATATAGAATCAATTTATTACGATAAGTCCTATTACCTTGAACCTGTTGAAGGAGGGGAGAGGGCATATGCTCTCTTAAGAGAGACGATGAAGGAGACCGGGAAAGTAGCCCTCGCAAAGATTACTTTTAAAAACAGAGAACATGTAGCTGTTGTACGTATATATCACGATGCACTATTATTGCAGACTCTTCTTTATGCTGAGGATATCGTGAAACCTGAGACATTAAATATTCCTAAAAAAATAACTCTGGATGAAAAAGAGCTTTCCCTCTCAACAGAACTTGTAAGACATTTTCTCGGGAAATTCAATATCGATTCCTATCATGATGAATTCAAAGACTCTATCATGGAATTAATCAAGGCAAAGATAGCTGGCAAGGAGATAAAGGTTGCTCCAAAGAGGGAAGCAGAAAAGGTTATCAGCCTCATGGATGCCCTCAAGAAGAGCCTTTCAAAGGGAGTAAAGAAAAAGGCGGTCTGAGAGGCTCAGTTTATCTATAACTCTCCCTGTATTTTCTTTTTAATCTCAAGGTCTCTCTTCAGAATATATAATCTAATCTTTTTTATATCTTCACTGTGAGGGAATAGTTCCAAACCATAAGAAATATCTTTATTAAACATTTTCTGTTTCTTTGCTGTTCTACCTGTGTCCCCAGCTTCTTTTTTATAGACAACAGCAGCTTTTGAAAGAATAAATGTCCCATTATCTATTGGAATCTCCAAGCCACAAATAAAGGTATCCTCTACAGCAAGTGTTGAGTTCGTGATAAGACCTACACCTTGTTCTGAAATATCTTGTGCTGTAAAAGAAACAGTGCCATATTGTGACATGTTGATATATATCATCACCGGCGCTTGCAGGGAGGGCTCAATCCTTACAAACCTCCTCAAAGATGGCACCAGGGAAGTTGGGATGTCTGCCACTATTGTTGACCCAAAAACAGTAAATCCCTCTATTAAACAGAAATATGTTTCTCCCTTTATCTCAAACTTTGCATAAAAGTGTAGACAATTTTTTAAATAGGAAGACAGTCTGTAGGGCTTAAATTTACCTAAGGTAACCTTTGAGTTAGCATGAATTTTCTCGATATGACAGATACCTTTCCCTGTAATGACATGCCCTTTTTCTTCCTCTAAAGGGAAAGAGAGAATAATGGGCAGGTTCTGTTCAAATAAATATTGGAAAGCTTCTATGGGTTTCATGTATTTGCAGGCTCACTCCTCCTGAGAAGCCTCGCCATAACAGAATATATAATACAATATGTTATATTTCAATGTAGATATACGCGGCATTCTCCTTTTCGTATTGCCGTAAGAATCTATTTCCTTCCTGGCGGATCAGGTTGAGGGCTGAGCTCTTTAATTTTCCCCTTCTCAGCAGGATGTCCTGGAGGCTGTGGGTCTATTATTGCAGCTGGCTGATAGGTAATCGTTACAGGAAGCCAGGTCGGATCATCGTCAATCATCACATAGTCTGCAGGCGAGAGTTTTGAAACTTCTCCCTTCGTTAGTTTTTTGGTAGTTCTCAAATTCCCCTGCTTCCCTGAGGCAACAGGCTTGTGTGGCGGATCAGGGTCTATTATGCCAATATAGCCAATAATGCCCGTCTTCGGGTTAAAGTTTTTGACCTCCACAACCTGTTTGTTAGGAAGTCTAAACTTAAAATGTCCTGGTCCAATTTTTTCAACTTTCGTTCCTTTTGGTAATGTAATGGACTCTTGTTCTGCAAGTGCCATTTGAGACCATACAAAGATTAAAGCAATCACTATAAATACCCTTACCACTTTAATCTTCTCTCTCCCTTCATAATGTTTCACACTTTCCTCCTTTCTCCTGTAATGAGCGTTTAAGTTCCCTGCGGGAAAGAAGCCCCGAAGGGTGTGGGGTAGTCTTTTGTGCCATGGTAGCCGTCCATTGGGCTCATTATTGATTAAAGTCCTTGTATTGGTCAAGTTAATTTTGTTCCAGAATAGTTTGAGATTCCGAAGCAATTTGCGCCTAATTCAATTGCCTTCTGAAAACTTTCGTATGCCCTTGCTCCCCGATGCTCGACTTTTAAAAACATTGTTGTTTCTTATGGTTATATGGTTTAGGCAACTTTATATCGATGGTTAAAGTCGGAAATTCCTACGGAGAGACTCTCTTTTTCTTCCCCTCAACCCCTTCTTGTATATTCTTTTTAATCTCAAGGTCTCTATTCATGATATATAATCTAATCTTCTTTGCATCTTCACTGTGAGGAAATAGTGCCAAACCATAAAGGATGCCTTTATGGGAGACGTTCGGTTTCTTTGCTTTTTTATCAGTCTTGGTAGATTCTATTTTATAGACAACAGTAGCATTTGTGAAAATAAAAGTTCCGTTTTCTATTGGAATCTGCAAGCCACAAATAAAGTTATCCTCGATAGCAAGCGGCGCGCCCGCGATAAAACTTAAACCTTGTTCTGTTATATCCTGTACTGTAAAAGAAACAGTACCATCCTGTGGTGTATAAATGTATAGCGTCACAGGTGATCGCAGGGAGGGCTCAACCCTTAAGAATCTCCTCAAGGAAAGATTCAGGGAAGGGGGGATGTCTATCACTATCGTTGATCTGGAAACAGTCAAATCTTCTATTGCACAATAATATGTTTCTCCCCTTATCTCAAGATTTATAGAAAAGGAGCGTGATTTTTTTAAATGGTTCACTAGTCTGTGTGGATTAAATCCTCCTAAAGTAACCCTTGAACTCCCATGGATTTTCTCGATATGACAGATACCTTTCCCTGTAACAAAATGCCCTTTTTCTTCCTCAAAAGGGAAAGAGATATCAAGGGGTAGGTCATGATCAAATAAATATTGGAACGCTTCTATGGGTTTCATATGTTCGCCAGGGGCTCACCTCCTGAGAAACCATACATTTCAGGATATCATACAAGTGTAGTGTATTTCATTCAACAAAAAAAAGGTGTGTATCGAGCTTTGATGTGTATCGAGCTTCAGGAAGCCTTTCCCAGGCAAGATTAGCTGACAAAAAAGAATATCATGACACTCTGTTTAGAAAGTGCACTCTTCTGGGCTTTTATCATCCCTGATTTCTTTGAAAACGGGAACTCGCAAGTGTTTATCCTTTGTCAATTCCTGGTAACCGACTCTTACGACCATTTCGGGTTTAACCCAGAAGGATTTTCTCTTGAAGTAAGGGATTTCGGAAAAGGGAGATTTGTATGACTTTATTGTGGCAAGTATGTGATAAATGCGCTTTGCTGTCTTTTCATCAAAACCAGTACCAACCTGGCCGATGTGCATCAATTTGCCTTTGTCATACACACCAAGGATTAATGAACCAAAAAGCTCTTTCCTGCTACCTTCGCCTTCAAGATAACCGCATATAACCGCATCAATATCAAAAGACTTCTTTATCTTCAACCAATAACCTGACCTTTCTCCTGACAGGTATGGACTTTCTTTTTCCTTTGCCATTATGCCCTCAAAACCCTTTTTTAAAACAGCAGAAAAGAGTTTTCTCCCTTCGGTATAAGATTCAGAAAATATGACATTATTTGAAAGAGGAAATAATCCTTTCAGTAGATCTCTTCTTTCCACGAGTGGTTTCTTCATGAGGGACTTTCCATTCAGATAAAGGAGGTCAAAGACCACATACGTTGCTGGTATAAGTCCTGAAAGTATTTCTATCCTGTTAATATCCTCTAGGTGTTCTCTTTGCTGCAGTTTATCAAATTTAGGCACCCCATCAACGAGGACAACTAATTCACCATCAAAGACCACAGACTTTGCTTTTAGGAATCTTCTTAATTCTCTAAACTCAGGATACCTGTGAGTTATATCCAGGAGCCTTCTATTCCGGAGGCTGAGATTCTTTCTATCCACAAAAGCGATACACCTTGTCCCATCCCATTTCAGTTCGAAGACATGTTTTTCCGAATCAAAAGGGCGAGAGGATTTTGCGAGCATGGGACGGATAGTCGTTTTATTTAACGGCGACATTCTTAACTCCTGATGGTCTCCATACTGGTGAGATTACGCCAGAATTCTTTCTCTGCTGGATGTAGGAACCCCACGTGATTTTAAACTCTCCGTATTTATCATTAATATAATCTATTGCCTGGAGAATATATTTCCGCCTTCTCTCTTCCTCTATCAATGGTATCTGGTCCGGATCTTTGATGAGTCTTGAAAGAGATACACCAAGGAGTCTTATTTTATCCTTTAGCCTTATAGCATTAATTATCCTCAGAGTTGCTTGAAATATGGCATGTGTATCATTTTAATGGCTGTACCTATTGCCTCAGAGCCTCCAAAGAGGTGGTGGGTAGTTGTTATATCAAGGAATGCCTCATCAACGGAATAGACCTCCACATCAGGAGTGAACTGATTGTATATCTTTTCGAGCTCCTTGCAGGTGTGGGTGTATTTTTCATTATCTCCTATTACAAGGATTAACGGTGGGAATACCTTCTTTGCCTCATATATGTTCATTCCTGTTTTGATGCCAAACTTCCTCGCTTCATATGAGGCGGTGGTTATGACTGTTCTCCCTCCAGAACCGATGATCCCTATTGGTTTGCCTCTCAGACGGGGGTTGGTCTGCTGCTCCACAGAAGCAAAAAAGGCATCCATGTCTGCACAGAGTATTATTTTTGACATACCTTTGCTAATACTTTTACCTCCTGACCTCTCCCGCTAAATTTTTCCATCCTTATGATAAGAGGAGAGGGACAGTCCACTAATTTTCCCCTCCCTCGACGGGAGGGGTCACCCTTGCCCTCCCCGTCAAGGGGGAGGGCCTAATAAAGAAATTAAGTCTCAAGGTTTTCGAGTTTCCAGAGTAAGGAGTCCGCGTCGAAGGTCAATTCATAGAGAGACCCTCCGTCAGTTACGGAGAAGTGATATATATTTTTTTTACCTTCTTTCGTTTTCCAGGTGTAGGTGATTTCTTTTATCTCAAAAAGCCTCCCGGACCAGTTGAATCTTACTGGCTTTATCCTGAAAGGCTGACCAAAGGATGAATAACGCTTATTGTCTCTCCGACATACATTATATTTTCCTTATGACGCCTATTACCTTTCCCATGATAATTACTTCATCAGGATTGTAACTTTCAGGTTTCATATGCCTGTTTTCGGGTTTGAGCATGATTTTTTTTTCATCTTTGAATATCCTCTTGACGGTGGCTTCATCCCCTATGAGGAAAACTCCTATCTCTCCATTTTCGATGACCTTCTGGGGCTTTACTACTACGTAGTCTCCATCCAGTATCCCTGCCTCTATCATGCTGTCTCCTGTCACTTTTAACGAAAAGGCATTTTCTGCCGGGAATAGTGACTTATCAACAAGGATGTGTGCATCGATATCTTCTGTTGCTAATATCGGCCTGCCTGCCCGTATCTTTCCTGCAACAGGCATCATAAACCCCTCCATTGGTTTTAATCCTATAATTTCTATCCCCCTTGACCTGGATGGAGTTATTTTTATAAAGCCCTTTCTTTCAAGGGATTGGAGGTGTCCCCTCGCAGCGGTCCAGAGAAAACCAAAGTGTTCACCAATCTCCCGGATGGTAGGAGGGTAACCATACTTTTTTGTGTATGATGTGAGAAATTCCAGCACCTTCCTCTGTTTTTTCGTAAGTTCTTTCATATACATATGTATACTAAACATATGTGCTTTGTCAAGAGGGAATTTTCTGGAGTGAGTTTAACGCAGACTAAAGCCTTTGGCTACAATGTTTTATAATTATGCCTGCTAAATTTGATTTTAATATGTAGTCAGACAAGATGCCTGACCTATTTTCATAGGCCGTTAAAAATAGACAATATTATATGAAAATAGTCGAGGCATCCTGCCTCGGATCAGAATATTTTTTAACAAATATTTTTGAGGGATATGGCGATTATGTTGGGATAGGGGTAGGAGGAAGAGGCTCGTCTTTAACTTAAAAGGCGTGCCATATTCCTATTCCGATTCCGAATTGTATAGGAATATCATAACGGGGTTCGAACAGATGGAGCTCTTTACTCTCTATAAGGGGATACGGGTATTGTATCTCGCCAAGGGGAAGCAGTTTTTTACCCATGACTTCGCCAGCTACTGTAAGTTCACGACCTTGTGAGTAAATAGCGGTATCAAGATAACCTTCAGAGAATATGATAAAGCGTCCATACGAGGTATCGGTATCCTCTGGTCTTCCACGATAGTCCAAAGGCTTTTGCAGTACTTCAATATTTGTCCCTTTCTCTGTGTTTGTGGAGTTTACAATTACTCCTCCGAGGATGACGATCCTTCCCTTGAATTCATCTGGGTCTTTGAATAAGGCAGATGGAGGTGGTTCACCATAAGCCTTGTCTCTTAGCTCCTTTGAGATAACATGGGCGCAGCCTAAAAGGGAGATTATCACGAGGAGCAGAAGTAATTGTTTCATATATAATTATATCTTATTCTCACTGTTAAAGAAGGAACCTCATATAAAATGGATATAGAGGTAGCTAAGAGAAGCCTATTTATGTCATTGCGAGGTCGTCCGCCTAAGGCGAAACTTCGCAATGACAAGGCAAAGGGCTTGTAATAATAAGCGTGGTAAAGTTAACATAATGAGTTTGAATTCGTTGGCATTTTTGGGTTATTATTTTTAACTTAAAATTCCTATCAGGAGGACACCCCAATGACAAAGAAGGCAGCAAAGAAGAGAGGGAAGAAACATATTTACTTCTTTGGTAATGGAAAGGCTGAAGGAAAAGGGGCTATGAAAGACCTTCTCGGTGGAAAGGGCGCAGGTATAGCAGAGATGACTAACCTGAAGATCCCTGTACCTGCTGGTTTTACCATAACTACTGAGGCTTGTAATGAATATTTCAAAAACAAGAAGAAATATCCTCCGGGCATGTGGGAAGAGGTTCTGGCAAACCTTAAGAAGGTAGAAAAGGCTATGGGCATGAAGCTCGGTGATGCGACCAATCCTCTCCTTGTTTCAGTCCGCTCTGGAGCTAAATTTTCCATGCCAGGTATGATGGATACGGTTCTTAACCTCGGTCTCAATGAAACCACCATACAGGCCCTCATGAAAAAGACTGGTAATGAACGGTTTGTTTACGATGCATACAGAAGATTTATAACCATGTTTGGAAGCATTGTTATGGGGATAGAGAGGCAATATTTTGAAAAGGAATTAGAGAGGATGAAAGAAAAGAAGGCTGTTCAACTGGATACTGATCTTACAGCAGATGATCTCAAGGAACTTGTGAAGGAGTTCAAGGCTATATATAAATCTGAAAGAGGAACGGATTTTCCTGAAAACCCTTCTGAGCAGCTCAAGCTTGCCATTAATGCTGTTTTTGGCTCCTGGTTTGGTGATAGGGCTGTCAAATATAGAAAGCTCCATGGTATTCCTGATGATCTCGGCACTGCTTGCAATGTCCAGGCAATGGTCTTTGGAAATATGGGAGAGAACTCTGGCACAGGTGTTGGTTTTACCAGGGACCCCTCCACAGGTGAGAAGAAATTTTTTGCTGAGTGTCTCATCAATGCGCAGGGGGAGGATGTAGTAGCAGGGATCAGGACGCCCCTTCGCATAGAGGAGTTGGGGAAGAGGCTCCCTGATGCATATAAAGAGCTTGACGGGATCTATAAGAAACTCGAGAAGCATTATAAAGATATGCTCGATATTGAATTCACTGTTCAGGAGGGCAAACTTTACATGCTTCAAACCAGGGTCGGTAAGAGGACGACAGCAGCAGCTTTGAAGATTGCCATAGATATGGTCAAGGAAAAACTAATTGACAAAAAGACAGCTATTATTAGGATTGACCCTGATCAGCTTGACCAGCTTCTTCATCCAACCATAGACCCGAGTGCAGAGGTTACAATAGTAGCAAAAGGGCTTCCTGCTTCACCTGGTGCTGCTGTTGGAACGGCGGTATTCACTGCAGAAGATGCTGAGCAATGGGCTGCCAGGGGTGAGAAGGTGATCTTAGTGAGGCATGAAACGTCGCCTGAAGACATTGGGGGAATGTATGCTGCCCAGGGCATTCTTACTGCCAGAGGTGGTATGACTTCTCACGCGGCTGTTGTGGCGAGGGGTATGGGTAAATGCTGTGTTGCTGGCTGTGATGCTATCAATATAAACGAGGAGGGCAAGTATTTTATCGTAGACACGCATGTCGTAAAGGAAGGTGAATATATTACCCTGAATGGTACCACAGGAGAAGTAATCCTCGGTCAAGTAGCACTCACGCAGCCTGAACTCACGGGTGATTTTACTACCATTATGAAATGGGCAGATGAATTCAGAAAGATTGGGGTATGGGCTAATGCTGACACTCCAAAGGATGCCCGTGTTGCGAGAGGGTTCGGTGCAGAAGGCATTGGCCTTTGCCGAACAGAGCACATGTTTTTTGATCCTGAGAGGATAAAAGCAGTCCGTGAAATGATATTGGCTGACGATATAATAGGTAGAAAAAAAGCTCTGGAAAAGATACTCCCGATGCAAAAGGGAGACTTTATCGGTATATTTACTGAGATGAAAGGACTGCCTGTGACAGTAAGGCTCCTTGACCCACCTCTCCATGAGTTTCTTCCCCAGACTGACGATGAGCTTAAGTTGCTTTCTGAAGATATAGGTGTTCCTTTTGAAAAACTGAGGGCAAGAAATAGTGTATTACGCGAGTTTAATCCCATGCTCGGCCACAGAGGATGCAGGCTTGGCATAACTTACCCTGAGATATACGAGATGCAGGTTCAGGCCATCATGGAGGCTGCATGTGAGCTCACAAAACAGAAGGTGAAAATTATTCCTGAGATAATGATACCCCTCGTCGCCCATGTAACTGAGCTGAAGATGATGAGAGAGATGGTCATAAAGGTGGCTGATGAGGTTCAGAAAAAATATAATATCAAGATTCCCTATACAGTTGGGACAATGATAGAGGTTGCGCGAGCTACCATAACAGCAGATGAGATAGCAACCCAGGCAGACTTTTTCTCCTTTGGTACCAATGACCTTACACAGACCACATTTGGACTTTCAAGGGACGATGGAGGAAGATTCTTACCATACTATGTTGAGAAGGGAATTCTTGATGATGATCCTTTCATAATCCTTGATCAAGAGGGTGTCGGTACCCTTATGAAGATCGGTGTAGAGAAAGGAAGGAAGACCAAGAAGAAACTCAAGATCGGGATATGCGGAGAACACGGAGGTGAACCGAAGTCGGTGGAGTTCTGCCACAGGATCGGTCTCAATTATGTGAGCTGCTCACCATACAGGATTCCTATAGCAAAACTTGCAGCAGCACAGGCAGCTTTAAAAGAAAAGATGAAAAAAGATTTATCCAGGTCAACGGTGTAAAGGGTTTACGCCGTTAGAAAAAGCCCTGCCTTTCGAGCAGTTTAAAGAGATATAGGAAGAGTGGTTTAAATGTCCCACTCTAATGGGGTTTACATAGTAAAGGGTAATGTGTTATTTTTAAATAATTGTTAAAAGGTGGTGAATAGATGGCTTTTGAAAGGGAACGGAAACAGACAATAATAGACACATACAAGCTTCATGATAATGACACAGGTTCTCCTGAAGTTCAGATAGCCTTATTGAGCGAGAGGATAAACTACCTCAACGAACATTTCAAGTTACATAAGAATGACCATCACTCAAGGAGGGGTCTTTTAAAGCTCATCAGTCAGAGAAGAAAGTTGCTTGATTATCTCAAGAAGACAAAAAAGGAACAATATGAAAAACTGCTTGAACAGCTTGGACTCAGAAAATAATGAAGAAGGTTGATGTTGATGTTCGGGGAAAGGTATTCACGCTCGAAACAGGCAGAATCGCAAAACAGGCAGACGGCGCAGTCATTGCTCAATGCGGTGACACCGTAGTCCTTGCTACAGTCGTATCTAACAAGATCGAAAAGAAGGGTTTAGATTTTTTCCCCCTGACAATAGATTATCAAGAGAAAGCATACGCAGCAGGAAAGATACCCGGCGGTTTTTTTAAAAGAGAGGGAAGGCCTACAGAGAAAGAGATCCTTACTTCACGTCTCATCGATAGACCTGTAAGGCCGCTTTTACCAAAGGGTTTTTTCTGCGAGACCCAGGGCATTGTGAATGTACTATCCTATGGAGATGAGAATATTGCTGACATACTCGGAATCATTAGCATGTCTGCTGCCTTCACCATTTCTGACATTCCTTTTAATGGTCCTGTTGGTGCTGTAAGAATCGGCAGGATTGCAGGCTCTTTTGTGATAAACCCGGACATGAGAGAAACTGAGGAGTGTGACCTTGACCTCATTGTAGCTGGGACTGAAGATGCTGTTATAATGGTAGAGGGTGAAGGTCAGGAAATAACAGAGTCCGACCTTCTTGAGGCTATATGGCTGGCACACCAGGAAATCAAGCGTTTGTGTGCTTTACAGAGGGACTTACTGGCAATGGTTGCGAAAGAGAAAAGGACGATAACGCCTCCCGTTGTGGATGAGGAGCTCGAAAAAGCTGTTACAGATATCGCTACGGAAAAAATAAAAAGCGCCATTACCATCCCTGATAAAATGAGGAGGCAGACAGCGCTTGACGAAATACTCGCAGAGACAATTGAAAAGCTGAACACCGGAAAGGATGATATCTCTAGAGAAATAGGGTCTGTGTTTAATGACATAGAGAGAGAACTTGTGAGGGGCATGATTCTCCATGAGAACATCAGGGTAGATGGAAGACGGCCTGAAGAGATAAGGAAGATCAGCTGTGAGGTAGGCATTCTCCCAAGGACTCATGGGTCAGCTCTCTTTGTACGAGGAGAGACACAGTGTCTCTCCGTTGTAACGCTCGGTACTTCAGATGATGAACAGAGGATTGATTCTCTGGAAGGTGAATCTTCAAAGACGTTCATGCTTCACTATAATTTTCCACCTTTCAGTGTTGGTGAGGTAAAGCCGTTAAGATCACCAGGCAGGCGTGAGATAGGTCATGGTATGCTTGCGGAAAGGGCTCTTAAGTCTGTTATACCCACGAAGACAGAATTTCCTTACACGATCAGGGTAGTCTCAGACATATTAGAATCAAACGGATCGTCATCTATGGCAACGGTATGCGGTGGCTCTCTTGCCTTGATGGATGCAGGTGTCCCGATTAAAGCTCATGTTGCTGGCATAGCAATGGGACTTATAAAAGAAGATGGCAGAGTTGTCATTCTCACTGATATCCTGGGTCTTGAAGATCACCTTGGAGATATGGATTTCAAGATGACAGGAACCGAAAAGGGTATTACGGCATTCCAGCTGGATACAAAAATAAGTGGTATATCCCATGAGGTAATGGAAAGGGCTCTCGAGCAGGCTCGGCAGGGGAGACTTTATATACTTTCTCAGATGAGAGAGGCAATTGCTGGCCCACGAGAAAATCTTGCACCGTATGCACCGAGGATTTACACAATGCAGATTAAACAAGACAAAATCCGTGATGTTATAGGTACGGGTGGAAAGGTTATCCGTAGTATTGTTGAACAAACAGGCGTGAAGATAGATATAAACGACAGTGGCCTCATCAATATAGCCTCCCCGGACGGAGAATCTGCCCAAAAGGCTATGGATATAATATCCAGTATTACTGCTGAAGCCGAACTCGGTAAGATATATCTTGGCAAGGTAAAACGGATTGTTGATTTTGGAGCATTTGTTGAAATCCTCCCCGGAACCGAAGGTTTGCTCCATATATCGCAGATATCAGATAAGAGAATAGCAAAGGTGACAGACGAGATAAATGAAGGAGACGAAGTTCTTGTAAAGGTCATTGAGATCGATAAGCTTGGGAGGATACGCCTATCCAGGAAAGAGGCATTGAGGGATAAAAAGCCAGAAAAATGACAGGAAAAGCCCTCTCTTAGTTCCAGTCTATAAAAATAATTCTTGAAAATAACCAGCCGTGTTTAGAAAAGAACACTTGTCAAATGGCATACCTGTGGTTATGGAACCACTGAAAATTATGCGTTCTGTTGCCCTTGGCATTTGGGTCAAAGTAGGTTCGAGAAATGAGACACCTGATAAAAACGGAATATCCCATTTTCTTGAACATATGTTTTTTAAGGGAACAGAGAAACGCACTGCAAAGGATATAGCCGTTGAGATTGATTCCCTTGGCGGGGAACTCAATGCATTCACATCAAAAGAGAATACAACATTCTACGTAAAAATTCTTGATGAATACATTGAAAAGGGTATCGAATTGTTATCAGATGTTTTCCTCCACTCAAGATTTCCGGAAGAAGATATCGAGAAGGAGAGGAGAATCATCAAGGAAGAGATAAAGATGGTTGAAGACACGCCAGATGACTATGTTCATGACTTATTCAATCAGACAATCTGGGGGCATACAGGTCTTGGACAGTCTGTCCTTGGTAAGAGGGAAACAATAAAATCATTTACTCGGGAAGATCTCCTCTCACATATCAGAAAGTATTACGGTACAAAGGATGTGGTTATATCATGTGCTGGAAATTTTGAACCTGAATCACTCATAGGTATGCTTAATAAAAATCTTGGCAGTTTGAGAAGGGGCTCCGAGCCTGAGAAAGGTCTGCCGCCTCAATTCAAGAGCAAGGTTGAAGTGTTTCATAAAGAACTTTCTGAGGCACATATATGCCTTGGAGTAGAGGGTATTCCCCAGACGAGTGAAGAACGTTACAGCCTTTTTGTACTGAATACCATTTTTGGAGCTGGTGTTAGCTCACGGCTTTTTCAGGAGATAAGAGAGAAAAGGGGGCTCGCATATTCAATCTACTCATATATCGCATCTTATTTTGATACGGGCATATGGGGCGTTTATGCAGGTATCAGCAGGAAAAGGGTAGGGGAGGTAGTGGAACTGATTCTTGAAGAGATGAATGAATTAAAAAATACACTCAATGAGACAGAATTGCAGCGTGCAAAAAATCATCTTAAGGGTAACATCATCCTCGGGCTTGAATCGACAAGCAGCCGCATGACCAATATTGCTCGTCAGGAAATATATTATGGCAGATATTACTCTCCCAAGGAGATTATGAAAGAAGTCGATTCAATCACGCTTGACCGCATAAAAGACCTTGCCGAAAAGCTGATAAAAAAAGAGAGTTGCTCTCTCACAGTTTATGGACCAGTATATGAAAGGGATTTGAAGGGGATACTAAGTTAATCGTTTCTTGAGTTTAAACGGTTTCTTGTGTTATAAACTCTTACTAAACCCGAGAAACTCTATAAACCCTATAAACTCAGGAAACTTGAGGGGGAGGTCATTATGCCAGCATATGAATACGCATGCAATGACTGTAAAAGGGAATTCACTGTTTTCCTTTCGATCAAGGAATTTGAAGCAAAGCCGAAGATCAAATGTACTAACTGTCAGAGCGACAATGTCGTGAAGAAACTTACACCTTTTTTTGCAAAGACGAGTAAAAAATCGTGAAGATTCTTGTTGTTTAGGGTATTTAATGAAACCATGATAATACACTTTCTTGTTTGTAATGTTCACGAATAATTTTTCTTGTCATTCTCCGAAAATTCCCCTCTTTGGCAAAGAGGGGGCAGGGGAGATTTTATAAATCATAGATGATAGCGTTTGTTCTTAAAATCCCCCTTTCTCCCCCTTTTCCAAAGGGGGAAGTAAAGGATATTTCCGTGATCCTTTATGAGCCAATGGGCTTGTGTAGTTTCCTGCGAAAGTGGAAACCAGATCATGATGATTTTACTGGATTTCCGCTTATGCGAGAATGACAGAGAGTCGGCAGTTATGAGTAAGATAATCCTGAAAACAGAGTTCCATGATATTCCCTTTTTCAGTCGAGGAAAAGTGAGAGACATCTATGACCTCGGAGAATATTTACTCCTCGTGGCTTCTGACCGGATTTCAGCCTTTGATGTTGTTCTTCCGAATGGAATTCCCGGAAAGGGTAGAGTGCTTACCCAGATATCCATCTTCTGGTTTGAACAGATGAAGGATATTATTCAAAATCATGTTGTTGCTACACGAGTGGAAAATTTTCCGGAGAAATTGCATAAATATGCTGACATCCTCGAAGGGAGGAGCATGCTTGTTAAAAAAGCAAGACCGGTGCCTGTGGAGTGCGTTGTCAGGGGTTACCTTTCTGGCTCAGGATGGAAAGAATATAAAAATGGCGGGACCGTCTGTGGTATCATGCTTCCAGAAGGGCTTGTTGAATCATCAAGACTCAATGAGCCAATATTCACTCCGAGTACAAAAGCAGAAGTGGGACATGATATCAATATATCCTTTGATGAGGTAGTGAGGTTAGCAGGACAGGATATGGCAGAAAGGTTAAAGGGTTTGAGTCTCAATATCTATTCAAAGGCAAGGGAAATAGCAGAAAAAAAAGGTATTATCATAGCAGATACAAAGTTTGAATTTGGATTATACAATGATGAGCTCATATTGATTGATGAACTCTTGACGCCTGACTCATCTCGTTTCTGGTCAATGAAGGATTATGCTTCTGGAAGAGGTCAGGACAGCTTTGATAAGCAGATTGTGAGAGACTATCTCCTTACTCTTGACTGGAATCAAACATATCCTGGCCCAATGCTGCCCGATGAGATTGTAGAAAAAACAGTTGCACGATATAGAGAGATTTTAAAAATTATTACTGGTAAAGAATTAACAAAGTTTAACAATTGAAGGGTTTAAAAGTTTAACGGTTCCTATCTTTCAACGTTGAACTATTAAACCATTGAACCATTAAACTAAAGAATTTGAGGTGTTTGAGATTGTTCAGCATGATTAGGACACTTCAACAGGCAAGGCGAATCATAAGGATTGTTATTGGTTTTACAGTTTTGTTTATAGGTTTGGCAATGGCAGTATTGCCGGGACCTGCAATAGTGGTAATTCCTGTAGGCTTGACAATCCTTGCAACAGAGTTTGTCTGGGCAAGGAGATTACTCGAAAAAATAAAACAGGGAGTCTCAAAACCCTTCAGTAGAACATCCAAATATTAATGATTCATGCAAATCTAATGTTCTATCTCGATTGCGACTTTGTCATTCCGGCTCTTGTACTGACTGTCATTCCAGCTTGTCTGGAATCCTTCTTGAAGAAAGATCCTGGACGAGCCAGGATGACAGAGAAATAGTTCCTATTACTGTCTCTCCTGCCTTTACTTTATCACCTAATTTAACCTTAATCTCTGTATCCTTTGGGAGATAGACATCGAGCCTTGAACCAAACTTAATCATGCCATATCTTTCTCCGCGTCTCAGCACATCGCCAACCTTTACCCTGCAGACAATCCTTCTGGCGAGAAAGCCTGCAACCTGCCTAACGAGTATCTTTCCATCCTTTCCGTCGAGGACTATAACAGAGTTTTCATTCTCCATTGATGCCGCATCTTTATGTGCTACCAGAAACCTTCCAGGGGAGTGTTTTATCAAACTCACATTACCGTCACATGGGGCACGATTAACATGTACATCAAAGAGGGACATAAATATGCTTATCTCTTTTGAATCAGCCTTTAGATAATCTTTCTCGTAAACATCTTTGATAAGAATCACCTTTCCATCTGCAGGAGATACGAAAATGCCTTTCCCTTCTGGAATATTCCTTTCAGGATCTCTGAAGAAGAATGCCATAAAGATTGTCAATCCAATTAAGAAACATGAAGAAGAAAGGAAGAAGTAGAAGGAGAAATCATAGATTCCAGATATCCAATCCCTGATGAAGAATACTAATACTATAACTGCAATGATAAGGGATCCAAAAATAAAGGGATAGCCTTCAGGGGCAAATTTAAGTGCAGTCATTAGTCATTATAAACAGGGAAGGGTGGTGAAAAATTTTTATACGACACCTTAAAAAAGTTAAGAGTTCAGAACTGTGAGTTAAGAGTCTAAAATGACATAACTTTTCACTTTTAATTATCAACTTTTAACCTTGTGTCAATGACTATCGACTCCAAAAGTTGCCGATAGAAAATCTTAAACTGTTCCCTCTCCCTTGATGGGAGAGGGTTAAGGAGAGGGTGAGATATAATTAGAAAGGTTACCCCTCCCCTCTATCCCCTCCCACAAGGGGAGGGGATTTCAATTGAATTGCCGATTTGTATTAGGTGACTGTAGACTATCGACTTTTTTATGCCTTAGTTTTATCTACGAGTTTCCCTTTCTTAAGCCATGGCATCATAGCCCTGAGTTTTGCACCAACCTCCTCAATCGGATGTTGCTCACCTTTTCTTGTAAGGGCATTAAATACAGGCTTATTTGCCCTGCATTCCAGAATCCATTCCTTTGCAAACTGTCCTGACTGTATCTCTTCAAGTATCTTACTCATCTCTTTCTTCGTTTCTTCTGTTATAATTCTTGGTCCCCTCGTGAGGTCTCCATACTGTGCAGTATTACTGATAGAGTATCTCATCGTAGAAATTCCACCTTCATATATGAGATCAACAATCAGCTTTACCTCATGGAGACATTCAAAGTATGCCATCTCTGGTGAATAACCCGCCTCAACAAGGGTTTCAAAGCCAGCTAATATAAGAGATGTGAGACCACCACAGAGGACAACTTGTTCGCCGAATAAATCTGTCTCTGTTTCTTCCCTGAAAGTTGTCTCTATTACACCTGCCCTTGCACCACCAATACCAGCGGCATAAGCAAGGGCAACACTTTTTGTATTCTTTGAAGGGTCCTGATGGTTTGCTATCAGGCAAGGAACACCACTACCTTTTAAATATTCAGCCCTGACAAGATGTCCCGGCCCCTTTGGAGCAACCATAAATACATTCACATCTGATGGAGGCACTATCTGACCGAAATGAATATTAAAACCATGGGCAAATCCTAAATACATACCTTTTCTGATATTGGGAGCTATTTCTGTCTTATATATATCTGCCATGTACTCATCAGGCACAAGCATTATCATCACATCTGCCTTCTTTGCAGCCTCTGAAGCTGTGAGGACAGTGAAACCTGCCTTTACCGCTTTTTCCCAGTTTGCTCCTTTTGTCTCGCCCACTATCACATCCATGCCGCTTTCTTTTAGATTATTAGCATGGGCATGGCCTTGGCTTCCATAACCAATTATCGCAATTTTCTTGTTCTTAAGAATCTTTAAATCTGCATCTTTTTCATAGTAAATCTTTACCATCTTTTTTACCTCCAGAAAAACCCATGAATTTAATAAGCAGTATTATATTACAACTCTATGTTTTTTTCTATTTTTGAAAATTGACAGAAAATAATTATGATAATTGTCTGAATTACATTTATATTTATCCCAAAAAACTCTTGGTAGAAGGGTTTAAGGGAAGAAGCAGTTACTGATTAAAATGATGAAGGCTGGTGGACCTTTTTCGCTGCCATATAAATAATAATGTAGCAAATAATGGATGTGATAGATCCTATCAATAACGTACCAAGAATGAAAGGCATTAGAAGGGGCTCAAGATCATCCAGAAGATTGATGAAAGTAAAGTTTGACCAGTCTATTTCTGGTATCATCTGTTCTATACCGAGACATTGTGTACCCACCCATGTACTAAAGGTATATATTGGAACGATAGTCCAGGGATTTGTGATATACACACCAGCAAGAGTAGCGAACGGGTTGAGTCTAAAAATCCACACTACTGCAAAACCGAGTAGGGTGTGAAAACCTAACAAAGGAGACATTCCTATAAAGACACCCGTTGCGAAGGCCAGTGCTACCTTGTGAGGTGATTCCCTTAACTTTATAACCTCTCTGAGTCTATCTCTGAACGCCAAAGTGCTGATACCCCTCAGCTGAAAATATTTTTTCCTTACCTGAAATATCTACAATAACCCTTTCTAATTCTACAATATCTCCGATGTATATTGCCTTAATCTTTTTCTTGGCAGGTGCGGTAAATAACAGTTCATAATCTTCTCCACCTGATAAGGCTAATTTTATGGGAGAGATGCTGAGATATGAGGCCACCTTTTTGAGTTCAGAAGACAGAGGAATATTTTCTGTGTATATTCTTGCACCAACCTTACTTTCATCGCAGAGCCTCGATAAGTCAATGAGAAGACCGTCACTGATATCTATCATTGATGTTGCATTCCTGACAAATTTTCTCGGATCCCTTGCCACAGGCATGAGGTGCCTCCTGAGCAATGGCCCGACGTCATGCCATGATAATCCCCACTTAGAAAATAGAGTCCTGAACTTGGAGCTCAGACCTTCACCCCCTCCCTCACCCTCCCCCCTCGATGGGGAGGGAATTTTAAAACATTCCCCTTTTCTTGTGGGAGGGGTTAGGGGAGGGGTGGTAGTGTTTTCAAGGGGAATAGGTCTTTTCATCTTTTTGAGCAAGGCGAGGCCGCAGGCTGAATCTCCTAAGGTTCCCGTTACATAGATTCTGTCACCTATCTTTGCTCCAGAGCGTTTTGTGTATCCTTTTGTATATCCAATGATTGTTGCAGATAAAGTCATGCCTTTAGTTGAAGCAGAAAGATCTCCACCGACAAGGAATAAGCTGTAGAGATTCATTGCTTCCTGAACTCCGTCAAAGAAACTATCAATTACCTTTTGGTCCATATTTTTATTCATAGCTATATTAAGGAGAAGGAACCTGGGCTTTCCTCCCATAGCATAGATATCACTCACATTAACAGAGACTAACTTAAAACCCAACTGATAAGGAGTTATAAAACTCAGACTGAAATGAACCTCTTCTACCATCATGTCTGTAGTTATAAGAAGGTTTTCATGTGAAGGTTTTATTAAGGCAGCATCATCACCGATACCTACGAGAATATTGGGCGGATGTTTTTCAAACCTTTTCCGGATATGCTCTAAAAGTGGTATCTCTCCAATTTGAGAAAGCTTCATGTTAATCTGTACCGAGGCAAGATGCCTCGGCTATTTTTTGGATGAGATTGTTTGGTTTCAAAATATACAAATAAGTCAGTCCGCCTCTGGCGGATAGACTGACCAGGGATTTGTTCTTAACCCTTTGCCTTTTTGACTGGCGACGGAGGACTATTGGCTGTCTTTTTTGACTCCCTGCTATTTTTTTTCAGGGCAAACTTCAATACATCATCCATTGTTTCGGCAAAAACAAACTCCATATCTTTTTTGATGTATTTTGGAATATCATCAATGTCCTTCTTGTTCCTCTTCGGAATAATTACCTTTTTGATTCCCATCCTCTTTGCAGCGAGAGTTTTTTCTTTCAGTCCTCCAACTGGTAAAACCCTGCCCCTCAGGGTAACCTCTCCAGTCATGGCAGTATCTTTCCTTACAGGTTTTCCTGTGATTGCAGAGGCTATTGCTGTAGCCATGGTAATGCCTGCTGAAGGCCCATCTTTTGGTATCGCACCAGCAGGGACATGGATATGGAGGTCTGTTTTAGAAAATATATCATCCTTTATGCCAAGTCCCTTTGACCTTGAACGTATATAACTCAAGGCAGCCTGGGCAGATTCTTTCATAACATCTCCGAGTTGTCCTGTTAGGGTAAGTTGCCCTTTGCCCCTCATGGGCGTTGCCTCCACATAGATAATGTCTCCACCTGTCTCTGTCCATGCAAGGCCTGTTGAGACACCAACCTCATCCTTTTCCATCTCTTCTTCGGGCAGGTATTTAGGTACACCAAGGTATTTATGGATATTCTGTGAATATATGACAAACGTTTTCTCTTTACCTTCAACTATCTTCTTTGCTACCTTTCTGCAGACGTTTGCAATTTCCCTTTCGAGGTTTCTGACGCCTGCTTCCCTCGTATACTGTGAGATTATACTTCGGAGCCCTGAGTCTGTAATTCTCAATATCTTACTGCTAATACCATGTTCATCTAATTGCTTCGGTATGAGATAGTTCTTTGCAATACCGAGCTTTTCCTCGGTTGTATAGCCAGATAGATAGATTATTTCCATTCTGTCTCTTAACGGGCTTGGTATTGTATCTACGAGGTTACCTGTTGTAATAAACATAACCTTTGATAGGTCAAATGGAACGGTAAGATAGTGATCCACAAATGCAAAATTCTGTTCCGGGTCAAGCACTTCGAGAAGGGCTGATGATGGATCGCCTCTAAAGTCCATTCCTATCTTATCAATCTCATCAAGCATAAACACGGGATTGTTTGTTCCTGCTGTTTTTATGCCCTGCACGATCCTTCCAGGGAGTGCGCCAACATAGGTTCTTCTGTGCCCTCTGATCTCTGCTTCATCTCTCATTCCTCCCAGGGACATACGGACAAATTCCCTTCCTAAGGCTCGTGCGATAGACCTGCCAAGAGAGGTCTTTCCAACACCTGGAGGGCCAATAAAACAGAGGATAGGACCCTTCATTTTCTCCTTTAACTTCCTGACACTGAGATACTCTAAAATGCGTTCCTTGACCTTTTCGAGGTCATAGTGGTCTTCATTGAGCACTTTATCTGCAGCTTTTATATCGAGATTATCTGTTGTTGACTTCGCCCAAGGTAATTCAACTAACCAGTCAAGGTACGTTCTAACCGTTGCTGCCTCTGCACTGTCAGGGTGCATCTTTTCTAAACGTTTGAGCTGTTTCTCAGCTTCTTTCAGCACTTTTTCAGGCATTTTTGCATCTTCGATCTTTTTCCTGAACTCCCTTATCTCTTCTGCCCTTTCATCAATTTCACCGAGTTCCTTCTGTATTGCCTTCAGTTGTTCTCTCAGATAATACTCGCGCTGCGTTTTATCGATCTCACCCCTTGCCTCAGACTGAATCTTCTGCTGGACTGTCAGAAGTTCTATCTCCCTCCCTAATATTTCGCTGACGCGTTTCAACCTTTGAACTGGATCCATTAGTTCAAGTATCTCCTGGGCCTGTTCTGTTTTCAGTCCAATATTTGAGGCAATAAGGTCGGCGAGTCTTCCCGGGTCCTCGATCCCCTCTACCACCCCCATTACATCAGGCAATATTGTTTTTCCGAGAGAAACAGTCTTATCTAACTGTTCTTTTACTGTCCTCATCTGTGCTTCATCTTCTATGGTAAGTACTGCCGGTTTCTCTTCAGTTATCTTTTCTACGTCGGCCTTAAAGAAAGGCTCAGTCTGAGAATAACTCAATGCCCTTGCCTTGCTCATGCCCCTCACCAGTAACTTCACCCTTCCGTCAGGAAGCTTGAGCATCCTCATGACGCTTCCTACTGTTCCAATTGAGTAAAGGTCCTCAGGTGTTGGGTTTTCTATATCGAGGTCTTTTTGTGTGAGGAGGAGTACCATTTTATCTGTGCTGAGGGAAAACTCTATAGCCTTAATTGACATTTCCCTTCCCACAAAAAGAGGAAGTATCATGTAAGGAAATACTACGATATCCCTCACAGGCAGCACAGGCAGACTGTCGGGTATTTCTATCTCTTTATCATCTTTATGTTCTAAATCTATCACCATATCTCCTCAACTTTCTAATTGTACTCTTGTATCCTTTTTGCAACCTTAATAAGGTACTCTTTAAATTGTTCGGAAACACCAGGGTTCTTCAATGCGAGATCAACGGTTGCCTTAAGATAGCCAACTTTATCACCTGCATCATATCTTGTTCCCTTAAAGAGATATCCATACATGGAGCGTTTCTTCAATAAACCGTGAAGTGCATCTGTCAATTGTATCTCCCCGCCTTTTCCAAAACCAACATTCCCGAGTATATCAAAGATATCAGGTGTGAGGATGTACCTTCCAATGATTGCCATGTCAGAAGGGGCTTCTGTTATTTTAGGTTTTTCTATAAGGTTTTTGATCTTGTATACATTATCTGCCTCTTTTATCCCCTCAATCACCCCGTATTTGTTTACATCTTCCACAGGGACCTGCTGCAGGGCAATGACAGGGGAGTTAAGTTTCTTGTAAAGGTCTATCATATCCTGAAGTAAGCTGTCATCAGGGTCAATAATATCGTCACTCAAGAGAACAGCGAAAGGCTCATCTTTTACAAATGGTTTAGCGCAGTATATTGCATGGCCGAGCCCAAGGGCTGCCTTCTGCCTGATGTAAGCAAAGTTAAGGTGGTTCAGCCTACTGATCTCTTCAAGGAGTCTCTTTTTTCCTGTCTTTTTAAGACTCTCTTCAAGTTCAAAGGCAGAATCAAAATGGTCTTCTATGGAACGTTTATATTTTCCTGTTATAATGATGAACTCTTCTATCCCGCAGGTGCTCGCTTCTTCAATTGCATACTGGATCATTGGCTTATCAACGATAGGCAACATTTCTTTCGGGGATGCCTTTGTTGCTGGTAAAAACCTTGTCCCAAGTCCTGCGGCAGGGAATATAGCCTTTTTTATTCTTTTTTCCATACTTATCTTAAGATAATATTATATCACATCAAATGTAAAGCAAGCAGAATATGCATTAAATTATCTAAAATAATATGTTATGTAGTGTTTGGTAAAATTCAGAGGTGAACTCTAAAAAAATTTATTTAGAAACGATAATTATAAGAGGAGATGATAAAAGATGTTTAAAGTGAAACTCCATAAGTCGGCTCTCTTTTTATCCACAATTTGTGTTACCTGTGGAACAACGTATGTCATTGAAAAAGTAGAAGCTATTTTACTGGAAGGTGACAAACGAATAGGAAATATATGTAAGGAATGTATAAAGATGGGCTCTCAGGAACTCCCTATGATAATCAGACAACAGTCTCAAATGCTCAGGGAAAAAGCAAAAGTACTTGAGGAGTTATCTAACCATGCTATTGATTGTCCTCCATGGGATGAATATCTGCAAGTATTAGAAGATAAGGATTTAGAATCCAAAAAGATGTGCCAGGAAGTAAAGGCAAACCCTCAGATGATTATGTCAAGGGTATTCTTGATTGGGGAAGGCATAGTGCCGAGGGAAGAATTAGAAGGGCTTCAGAATGAACATATAAAAATATTCCTCACTGAGTTAGACATATCTCAATGGCCGCCTGAAATTTTACATCTGAAAAAGTATGCAGAAATAGAAATAGATGAAAAGTATTTGTTCAGATTTGATGAAGGAATATAAAGTATATATTTTATGATTACGAAAGATCGACTTCGCACTTTTCTTAAAGAAAAAGCCACAAGACCTTTAAGCTTTCGTGAAATAGTGTATTCCCTGGACATTTCTTCATCAGAAAGACGCAGTCTCAAAAAGATCCTCAGAGACATGTCCCGAGATGGAGACATTGTGAAGACAAGAAAAGGTCTGTATGGGCCTGCAGAGGAGATGAGCCTTGTAACAGGCTATTTCGAGGCGCACAAAGACGGGTATGGTTTTGTTGTTCCAGAGGAGCCTGGAAAGAGGGATATCTTTGTTTCCCCGCGGGCAACACTTGGAGCCATGGGCAGTGATAGGGTTGTTGCCAGGATTGAGAAACCGGCCAGAAGGGAAGGCAGGATAATCAGAATATTGGAAAGGGCACATACGCGGGTGGCAGGGACATTTGAGGCAAGCAGGATAGGTTTTTACGTGAGACCCAAGAACAAGTCTGTCACCTTTGACCTTCATATTGCTCCGAAAGACAGAGGAAAGGCAAGGGATGGGGACAGCGTCATTGCTGAGATCATAAGCTATCCTACAGACACACGGCAACCTACTGGACGTATAACCAAGATCTTAGATAAGCCGGGGAATCCTAAAGATGAGATAGAGGGGATTATAGATGAGTTCAACCTTCCAAGAAAGTTTCCGCATAATCTCATCGAAGAGGCCAGAGAACTTTATTCAAAAATCCCCCCCGCCCCTCCTTTGCTAAAGGGGGGTGAGGGGGGCTTACAAATGAAAAGAAAGGATCTCAGGATTCTTCCCACTGTTACTATTGACGGAGAAAGGGCAAGAGATTTTGATGATGCTGTATCAATTCAGAGGACAAATAATCAGTACAGATTATGGGTTCACATAGCTGATGTTGGATATTTTGTAGGATGGGACTCAGCCATTGATAGAGAGGCAAGGAAAAGAGGCACGAGTGTTTATTTCCCTGACAGGGTTATTCCCATGCTTCCAAAAGAGCTTTCAGAAGACCTCTGCAGCCTGAGACCAAAAGTAGAGAGGTTGGCCGTTACTGTTGAAATGGAATTTGATAAGGATGGAGAGAGATTGAGCAGCAGGTTATATCCGAGCATCATCATGAGTGATGAAAGGATGACATATACCTCAGTCAAAAAAATACTCGTCGATAGGGATACACAAGAAAGAGAAAAATACAATTACCTCCTCCATGAGTTTGAGATAATGGGAGAATTGTGCAATACCCTTAAGGATCGACGGCTTAAAAGGGGAAGCCTTGATTTCGACCTTCCTGAGCCAGAGGTTCTTCTTGATATTCAAGGCAATCCAGAAGCAATTATAAAGGCAGAGAGGAACTTTGCTCACATGATCATAGAGGAATTCATGATCGCTGCTAATGAAGCTATCGCCGAATATTTTGATAGCCATGGTGTGCCAGGTCTCTACAGGATACATGAGGGACCTGAATCTACCAAGGTGGATGAGATCATCAATATTATTAATTCTTTCGTGACCTTGAAAGGCAGAAAGGCTGCGAAAGCCAAAGATTTATCTAATCTTGTAAAGCAGATTCGTGGTTTACCTGAGGAGGAAATCATAAACTTCATGATATTGAGAAGTCTGAAACAGGCACGATACTCTGCCGTGAATGTCGGTCATTTTGGACTGGCATCTGAATGTTATACCCATTTTACTTCTCCCATAAGGCGGTATCCAGACCTCGTTATCCACAGGATATTAAGAGATGTCCTTACAAAGAAACATCTTACCGATAAAAGGATTCAGGAGTTGGAGGCCATCTTACCGGACATCGCATTTCATTCTTCGAGGATGGAAAGGCAATCTGAAGAAGCTGAAAGGGCAGTTTTAGAGGCAATGAGGGTATGGTTTATGAAGGATAAAGCAGGTGGAGAATTTGAAGGAAGGGTGGTTTCCGTAACACCATTCGGATTAAAGATAAGGTTGAAAGAATATTATGTTGAGGGCTTTCTTCATGTTTCCTACATGACTGATGATTTCTATCGCTATGATGAAAAAAGCCTGAGCCTTTATGGAATTCATAAGAAACAGAGATTCAGCATAGGCAAGGAGTTAAAGGTCAGGATTGACAGAGTTGATATAGAAGAAAGGGAGATCATTCTTGGTATCTGATGGAAAAATGGCAAAGAGCAAATAGCAGAGTGCAAAGAGTTAAGACTAAAGATTCCCTGTTTTATACTCTGTGCTCTTTGCGTATACGGGAGTGGAGTACATATTGAAAATATAATATTCTCAAAGGTTTTATTGAAAAAACTCAAGCCTAAGTGATAGCATCTTTTCAGAGGAAAGTTAAAGAAATAAGAAGGGAGAAATTCAGAATGACAAAAAATCAGGCCAAAAAAGCTCTAACCTTCATTATCTTAGCCATACTTTTTTTCATTAGTTCACGCTTTGTCTTTAAATTCTTCTTTCTGTTTTTAGTGATTGGGCTGATTTGTCTCGTCTTAGGAGTTTCGATCCTGAAAGGAAATAAAAAATGACAGATTAAAAATAAAGGTATCCACAAAGGGGTGCTATTTGGTATAAGGATTCATGGGGTGAAATGTAATGAACCTTTGAATCCTTGAATCCTTTTTTTAACCAGTGAGGAGAAGAGTTTTAAAATATAAACGGACAATTATGATGAAAGGAATACTTTTACCAGTTATGATCTGTTCAATGTTTTTGTTGATCATAATCTTGCTACCCTTCAGAGGAAAAGAATCTGTCTTAGGAGAAAAACCTAAAGATGCGGTGAAGCTGCCCGAGCCGAGGTACAGCAGCAAGAAATCAATCGAGGAAGCCCTACATGAGAGGAGGTCCATGAGAGATTATAAAAACAGACCCATGATGCTCTCTGAGATTTCGCAGTTCCTGTGGGCTGCACAGGGAATTACAGATCCGAGGGGTTTCAGGACTGCGCCTTCTGCAGGAGCTCTTTATCCCCTTGAGGTTTATGTAGTTGCCGGAAATGTGCATGGCCTTCCAGAAGGAGTTTATAAGTATAAATCACAGGGACATGAATTGATAAGGATAGCAAAAGGAGATAGACGAGGTGAGCTATCTGCTGCTGCCCTCGGACAGCCCTGGGTTAAAGACGGTGCTGCGGTTATCGTATTTTCAGCAGTTTATGAACGAACGACTCAGAAGTATGGGGAGAGAGGTATACGGTATGTGCATATAGAAGCAGGCCATGCAGCCCAAAATGTTTATTTACAGGCAGTTTCATTGCATCTCGGAACAGTGGTTATCGGTGCCTTTGATGATAAGGTGGTAAAAAGTATTATGAATATGACTCCTAAAGAAGAACCTTTGGTGATAATGCCTGTGGGCAAGTTATAATGAGTCATTCATCCATTTTTTCCTTGTGAAGTTGTTTTCTATCACAATTTTTTCTTTATTCTATTAATAATCATCGAATATCGTATCCATGTAAAGTAAAGACTTGCAATCAACAACTTTAACCTCTTGACTTGAACCAGTGCACTTGATACCCTAACAACAGGGGATTGCCTACCTTTGAGAGAGGATGGTAACTCCTGATCAGTTTCTCTTGAAACAATAAGGGGTCTGCTAAGAAGATGGTTGTTGGGATGAATAAAGAAATCTTACAAAAAACCTTATTTATCCTCAGCTTTCTTCTTTTTGTTATTTCGATAGCTTATGCAAAAATTCCTGACGTTGTCCTCAAACAGAAAAAGGCCGTTGTTACAATTTATATCCATAACAAAGATGGAAATCAGATTGCAACAGGGAGTGGATTTATCATAGACCCAAATGGAGTTATTGTAACTAACTGCCATATAATTAAAAAATGGCTTGGGGCTTCAGAAAATAGGCTTCTTGTCAAGATGGAGAATGGTGTTTATTCCTTGATAGAAGACCTAATCTCTGTTGATGAAGTTAATGATTTAGCGCTGCTTATAGTAGAAGGAGAAAAACTTCCAACAATCAAATTTGCTAAAGACTATGAACCAAAGCTTGGTGAGAACATTGTTGTGATAAACAGTCCATTAGGATTAGAAACGAGAGTTATAAGTGGAATTATAAATAATGTGGGGGGAAAGCGTGGACTTATGCAAATAACAGCTCCTGTTGCACAGGGAGGTAGTGGAAGCCCCGTATTTAATTCCAATGGCGAGGTTATCGGAGTTGCAACCATCATGATTGAAGGTAGAAAAAACCTTAAGTTTGCAATTCCTATAAAATATGTTATAAATTTGCTCGATGAATACAATAAATTAAAAAAGAAGATAGAGCTAACATCTTTACCAGCATCTTTACCAACTGCATTTATTCCTGCACCGCCACCTGCTGCAACTCTTACTCCTAGCCCTACTCCTATTCCTACCCCAACCCCAGCTCCAACTCCTCCTCCAACTCCTGGGTCTACAGATGAGCTTGAGAAGGCTAAAGCTAAAGTAATAGATAATCTAAATAGTTCAGAGGCTTATTTACATCTTGGTGATGCCTATTTCAATTTAGACATGTATGGAGAGGCGATAGAAGCTTACAAACAAGCTATGAGGATTAAACCTGATGACGCAACAGCACTATTTATGATTGGTGTGTCTTATAACAATTTAAGTCTGTATAACGAGGCAATAGAATCGTTTAAGAAAGCAGTAAAAATCAACCCTGATTTTGAAGGTATATATAATGATCTTGGTTTTGCCTACTATAAACTTGGAAGATATCTGGATGCAGTTGACGTATTGAGGCAGGCGATAAAAATAAAGCCTGATTATACAGAAGCTTACTATAATCTCGGCTTTGTTTACAGAGAATTGGGCTGGTTTCAAGAAGCTATAGAGACATTCAAGCAAGCTATAAGGATTAATCCCGATTATGCAGAGGCATATTTTAGCCTTGGTGTTGTTTACAGCACACTCGGAAGATATTCAGGTAACATACTTGATAGATATTCTGATGCAGTAGCTGCCTACAAAGAGGCGATAAGGATTAAGCCTGATTATATAGAGACTCACTACAATCTCGGATTTGTTTATGGAGAGTTAGGTATGCATAAAGAAGCAATTGAAGCATACAAACAGGTTGTCAGGATAAAGCCTAATGATGCAAAGGCCCATCTAGGGCTTGGACTCACCTATCTCATATTAAATGATAAAGGCTCTGCATCAGAGGAATATAAGATACTGAAAAACCTTGATCCTGAAAAAGCTAATGAATTATTTAGTTTGATTAATAAATAAAGTATTTCAATGGATAGGGTAGCTCCTGACAGGCAGTAATTCACAACAACATCACCAAATGTCCGATTTCGAGATATTTCTTGTGGTGCCGGAGGCCGGACTCGAACCGGCACGCCCTTTGGGGACGAGGGATTTTAAGTCCCTTGCGTCTGCCAATTCCGCCACTCCGGCAGCTGAGGGTTTCTTTAAAAATTAAATAGTTACAGGGTGTCATAGAGTATCATAAAGTTTCATTAGGTGTCAAAACTAGTCTTATCTTGCAACCAGCTTGCCAACAGTTAATTAATAAAGATTACAGTAATTATTTAATCTGTAAGCAATCTGTGACTTTCCATATGTTAAAAAAACTGCAAAAGGTATTTCTTTGAGAAAGTGGGGGTGACATGCTCCGCCAAATAAGTGACAGAACCCGTGAAAAAACTACAAAATGTCCATCTTCTTTTCAATGTTTAGATGATGAGACAAGAGATGTATGCGCAATCGACAGATGTTTTGAAGTTTACGGCTGTTTTCTAAAAACGGTAAAAACTCAGAGTTGCCCTTATAAGATATCCTTTGGATATTCCTATATATGTCATTGCCCCACAAGAATTGAACTTTATAACCGCTACAAAATATGATTCTTTAGAATAAGGTTATTTTTTCTTACTCCTTTTTACAAAATCAGAAAGGGGAATGGCAGCAAGAGTAAGAGGATGCGAGGATCCCCTTGAGCCGAGTTCAATAGAAGCCTTTAGTACAGTTTCATTATCTGGGGCCTCAATAATATTTACGAAATCATAGGGACCCAGTACTGCATACTGTTCCTTCACCTTGATTCCCATTTTTTCCAACTCTTTATTTACCTCGAAAATCCTCTCTGGATTCTCCTTGATCGTCTTCCTCCCCTTGTCTGTAAGTTTACTTAATACAACATAGTAAGGCATAACTTTCCCTCCTTTTGAGCACGAGTTAAAATTTTCCTATTATACCTCTTCATATTCATTGAGAGGAAAGATGATTTTGCAATAAAAGGGATAATTTAAAGATTATAGAGGGAATTTTATTGAAATTTACAGTATAAAAATTATATTATGATAACAAGGTAAAGGAGGGTCTATGCTTAAGGAAAAGGTTGAAGAGGTTCTTGCAAAAATAAGGATTGGCCTCAAAGCAGATGGTGGAGACATCGAGCTTGTAGACATAAAAGAAAACGTTGTTTATGTGAGGCTTAAAGGTGCATGTGGCACATGCCCAATGTCAACCCTCACATTAAAGAACTGGGTAGAAGCGAACTTAAAGAGAGAGATACCGGAGATAAGTGCTGTCCAGGCTGTTTAGTCAGCATGAATCCTTATTCAGTTAATACGTGTTTACTAAAATATTTTGCTACCTTAGCCCTTCTCTTACTAACTACCTCCTCTATAGCCTCTGAAAAAATAGATGTAAAAGGCATCCGTTACTGGTCATCACCTGACTATACAAGGGTAGTGGTTGATCTCTCAGGAAGCGTTGAGTTTTCAACGAATCGCATCTCGGATCCTGACAGGGTCTATTTTGACCTGAAAAATAGCAAATTGGAAAAAGAAATAAAGACTACCTTTCCTGTTGGGGATGGGATGCTCAAGGCAGTCAGGGCAGGACAGTTTGACCTTCATACGGTAAGGATTGTCCTCGATCTCGAAGAGATCACAGATTTAAATACCTTCATCCTTGATAACCCTGCAAGACTTGTCATTGATGTTTATGGGGTGGGAAAGATAAAAAAACCAGAGGTGACCCTCGCAAAAAGGAGGATTGTTATTGACCCAGGTCACGGAGGCCATGATCCGGGTGCAGTCGGACAAAGCGGGCTTTATGAAAAGGATGTTGTGCTTGATATAGCCATGAAACTTAAAGAGACCCTTTCGGCTGATCCATTGAATGAGGTTTTTCTCACGAGGGAGACAGATAGATTTATACCTCTCGAAGAGAGGACTGCTATAGCAAACAACAAAGATGCAGACCTTTTTGTATCAATACACGCCAATGCAAATCCAGTGAGAAGGGTTAAAGGTATTGAGACCTATCTGCTCAACTGGACGAATGACGAAGAGGCCATGAGGGTTGCAGCACGGGAGAACAAAATATCACTCAAGAAGATGAAAGAGATGCATAGGCAGATGGATATTTTAGGGATGATCAAGAATGACCTGTTGAGGCAAAACAAAAGAGACGAGTCCGTTAAGCTTGCCCATTTCATCCAGAGGTCCATGATATCTACTCTTAACAATGATTATAAAACCAGGATAGACCTTGGCGTCAAAGGGGCACTCTTTTACGTCCTTTTTGGAGCAAAGATGGCCTCGGTCCTTGTTGAAGTCTCATTCATAAGCAATCCTCAAGAAGAACAGCTTCTCTCAAAAGAGTCTTACAGGATGCAGATAGCAAAGGCAATTGCGACAGGGCTGAATACATATATTAATTCCACCTCGCCAGCACAGAAAGTTGCAGGGCTATAAACATATCTTTATCTATAGAAGTCTCACAGCCTTTTCCTGGACAGGATTGAAATCGTAAAAATATCATATGAAAGTTGACCTCCTTATAAAAAAAGGTCTTGTCTTTGATGGAACCTGTTCAGAACCTTTTATGGCAGATATAGGAATATCTGTTGGTAAGATTGTCTTTATAAACAAAGAGTCAAAGGCCAGTCAGAAGTCTGGAGTCAGAGCAGACAGAGTTGTAGATGCACAAAATATGGCAGTTGCTCCCGGATTTATCGATACTCATTCTCACTCCGACTTTACTCTCCTTGCTGACCCGCGCGCTGAGGGCAAGATATGTCAGGGGATAACAACGGAAATTAATGGGAACTGCGGTCTTTCTGCTGCTCCACTCCATGGTGAAGCCCTTCATCAAAGAGAAGAAGACTTTAAGGAACTCGGTATCTCTGAACGCTGGTCTACCTTTGACGAGTATTTCCATATCCTTGAAAAGAAGGGAATGTCAATTAATTTCGTTACCCTCGTAGGTCATGGCAATATAAGAGCATCTGTAAGAGGATACGAAGACAAGGGATTAACAAAGTCAGATATAAAAAAGATATGTGGCCTTCTCAAGGAATCGATCAGCCGAGGTGCTATAGGTCTGTCAACAGGGTTGATATATCCTCCGGGTGTTTATTCAAAAACAGAAGAACTCA
>CAZLFE010000014.1:0-31785 GCA_964558725.1 uncultured Nitrospiraceae bacterium
CGCCAGTTACGTTACTATACTATGAAAAAATTATTGCTGTCAACGAAATAACATGCCATTATAAGAGAAGCATTCATGAAAGAAATAACATATTAGCCAATAGGCACAATTCACTCTCCTTTTAAAGATATCAAAGGGATGCCTATACAGCCGGCAGACTTTATAGACATATAGACAAATTTTATTTGACATTCCAATACCTATTAGAAATAATTTTGTGACTACTTTAAGGCTTTTTAAATCATAAATATGGATATATTACATTCTCTATACATGCTTTTCCCTGTCTCTGGAGTTAAAACATATATATTCATACCTCCCCTGGTTGCTTTAATCGTTTCCTTCTTCACCTCCATGGGTGGTGTTTCAGGTGCTTTCCTCCTGTTGCCATTCCAGATGAGTGTTCTTAACTTTACAAGTCCATCGGTCAGTGCTACTAATTTTGTTTATAACATTGTCGCAATCCCAAGCGGGGTCTATCGTTACCTCAAGGAAGGTCGAATGGCATGGCCTCTGACCTATGTAGTGATCATAGGAACACTCCCAGGAGTGTTTATTGGTTATTATCTCAGGATTCTCTACTTACCTGATCCAAGGACTTTCAAACTTTTTGTAGGGTGTATTCTCCTTTATATTGGCGTCCGCCTTATCTATGAGATTACAGGCAAGGCATCTGTAGGAAAATCAAAGATGAAGGCCCTTGAGGAAAAATTCAGGGAACGAACAAAACAGATTAAAGAACAACAGAGCAAAAGAATAGCTTCAGGTCTTCCCCCTGAAGCTGTGGTAAAAACAGTCTCGGCAAGTTTTACAAGAATCGAATATGAATTCTGGGGTGAAAGATTCTCCTACAGCACTATAGCCATGTTTACCCTCGCCTTTGTTGTTGGGATAATCGGGGGAACTTATGGGATTGGTGGCGGGGCGATAATCGCACCCTTCTGCGTGGCAGTATTCCACCTGCCAGTTTACACCGTTGCTGGCGCTGCCTTGATGGGAACGTTTCTAACTTCTATCGCTGGTGTATTTTTTTATAGCGTCATCCCTGCAAAAGGTGGGATGGTCACTTCACCAGACTGGTTACTGGGATTTCTCTTCGGTGCAGGAGGATTTATAGGTATATACCTTGGTGCACGATTCCAGAAATTCGTTCCCCAGAAGATTATCAAACTTATGCTGGGAGTAATTATTATCTTCCTCGCATTTCGTTATATTTCTCAGTATTTTATGAAATAGGAGACATTACATGAAAGGGATGGTATGCCCGGTAGCAAGAATGGAGAAGTTACTTGTAGCAACAGACGGATCCATATTTAGCGAAAATGCTATAAGGGAAGCTATAAATCTTGCAAAGACATGTTCAAGCAAGCTTATTGCAGTATCAGTAGTTAAAACAAATCCCGAATTTGAGGACCTTGTACCTCTGGTCATTGAAAAAGCTGAAAAAGAGGTAAGAGAACATCTCGAATCGATTAAAAGCAGGGCTTCAAAGGAAGGCGTTGACTGCGAGATGGTTGTTCACCGGAGCGAGGAGCCCTTTCAGGACATAGTTAATGATGCATCAAAGAATCAAGTCGATATGATAATCATAGGGACGCACGGCAGAACAGGACTGAAGAGGCTCATGATGGGGAGTGTGACTGCAAAAGTTATAGGCCATGCCCCTTGCAAAGTTTTGGTTATACCTAAAGATGCCAGACTCACTCTTGAAAAGATCCTTATTGCAACAGATGGTTCAATATTTAGCGAATTAGCATCCCGTGAGGCCATCAGTATTGCAAAACGCTGTGGAAGTAGTTTGATCGCCCTTTCCGTAGCTAAAAGAGATGAAAATCTTCCGGCGGCAAAGGAAAGTGTTGATATGGTAAGGCAGGTTGCAGAAAAGGAGGGCATAAAAGTGGAAGCCTTAACCCCGAAAGGAATTCCATTTGAAGTTATTGTCAAAACAGCAGCTCAGAAAAATGCAGGCCTTATCATTATGGGGAGTCATGGTAGGACAGGTACAGAGAGACTTCTCATGGGAAGCGTGACCGAAAGGGTCATTGGTCATTCAGAATCTGCAGTTTTGGTGGTCAAAGCATAATTCTCATTTCACAAAAATCAAATCTACTAAATACAGTAGCTTTTTTGCAAAAGTATAAAAGCAATCAATTCTGTCATTCTGAGCAAAGCGAAGAATCCATTTGAGCAATGAGTCATGAGACCCTTCACAGAGCCTGTCCTGAGCGATATTCTTCAGTCCCCTTCGCTTTACTCAGGGTTCCTTCAGAATGACAAGAACAAAGGGTTCAGGGTGACACTAATGGACTTTTGCAAGAGTCTTAATATGTTAAACTGTCCGTCAAAGTCAAAATATCAGATATGAAAAATGTTTCATTAAAGAACATCTTTTTGGTTTTTCTGAAGATCGGAACTTTTGCCTTTGGAGGGGTTTATTCCATGCTTGCCTTTTTGGAAAAGGAATTAGTGGAAAGACATAAATGGATCACCCATGAAGAATACATTGAGAGTGTAGCTCTTGGACAGATGACTCCAGGCCCGCCCATTGTAAATACCGGGATATGTATTGGATATAAACTGAAAAAGATAAAAGGGGCACTTAGTGCTACCGTAGGGCAGGCATTCACTGGTACAGTTCTGGCCATCCTATTGGCAATTTTCTATATAAAAACCAGAGATAATGCTCTATTAGGCTCAATCTTGAAAGGGGTGGGAGCAGCTGTGGTAGGTCTGCTTCTCTCCATTGTCTACAAAATGGCAAGTGGAACCATCAAAGATTACAAAACAGCCTTATTTGCCCTGGCCGCCTTTTTTGCGCTAACTGTAACCAAACTTAATCCCATAGGAATCATTCTGGTTTCCGGCATATTCGGCATGCTCATATATGGGAAAAAGAACAAGTGATCTTACTGAAATTCTGTTTGATACTAATTGTTGTTAATACACTTACCATTGGTGGAGGTTTTGTCATGCTTCCCATGCTCCAAAAGGAATTTGTGGAAAAGTATCACTGGTTAACCAACCAGGAATTCCTTGATGCTATCGCTGTTGGGCAGATTACACCAGGTCCTTTAACTGTCATGAATGCCTTCATGGGGTATAAAATATTCGGCCTCTTGGGCGCAGTTTTAGCAATGGTAAGTTCATATCTACCTTCCATTATCATCGTCACACTGGCAGCCAGATACTATTACAAGTATAAGGAGTCTGTGATTGTTCATTCGAGTTTCAAAGGCATAAGACCGGCCGTCATCGGATTATTATCGGCTGTGGCTATTTCTTTAGGAAATGCCTCCCTCGTAGATCCTATAACTTTTGGAATCGCCATAATCAGTTTCATCGTCATCGCATTTACAAAGATAGACCCTACCTTCGTAATTATTGGTGCAGGAGTTATAGGAGCTTTATTTCTATAGCTCTATGCTCTCTTTCCTTGACAAGGTATCCGTACTTGTATTTAGCTATATAGCTTCGTCTATATCAGTCCAGGAGACAATTGTGATATTTTCGTGTAGATTTTTAAATGAGGCAACGATTCCTTTTTATATAGATTTTTGATGAGGCAATTCGTTCTCTTGACAGGTTTAGTCTTTTGAAATAAAATAAACATTAGATTTTTCCAGGAGGTGAAAGTATGATCCAGATTGAGTTTACAGAAAAAGATGCCAAAATGCTCCGTGAAATCCTTCGATCTTATCTCTCAGAACTTCGGGAGGAAATTGCTGCAACAAGAAGAAAAGCGTCGTCTTTTGAAATGCATGAGGAAGAAGACTTCATTAAGAATCTCATGAATCGCCTTGAGGCGGCTAAATGAGTCCTTAAAAGCCTTATTGCCCCTTTACTTAAGGTAAATCTCCTCCCCCTCCCCTTGTGGGAGGAGATTTACCCATTTGAAATGAGAAAGAACCAAAATATACCCCCCTGACGTTTTGCTACCTACATGATTACAAATAGTTGACAATCCGTTATGTATGTGATACTTTAATTTTGAACTTTAAAAGAAAGGGAGGTGAATGTATGACTTGTAAACCAGGACACGTAGCCACAAAAAAGACTGCTAAGAAACCAGCTACAAAAAAGAAGAAATAAAAAACTGAAAAAATTATAAATTCGAAGCCCTAATTTCTAAACAGGCACGAATGCTCAATCCTGAACTTGATTCAGGACAAAACAGTTTTGAACATTTGAATTTAGAATTTTGAATTTGTTTAGATTTAGCGCTTAGGATTTAGGGTTTTAAAAAGGGTAGAGTATTTCATCAAAAACCATAAGGACGTTTAGCTCTTCTTTACTCCTTCTCGGGCTATTGCTACTTTACCTGTTCTTACGAACTCTTTGATACCCATAGGTCTAAGGAGTTCGACAATAGCTTCTATTTTCTTTTCGTCGCCTGTAACCTCTATGGTATAGGTCTTCTGACTTGAATCCACAATCCTTCCCCTGAATATCTCCGCAAGTCTCAGAACCTCTGCCTTGTCTTCCTGTCTGGGGGCAACCTTTATCATCACCATTTCACGCTCGACATGGTCAAGTTCTGTCATATCGACAACTTTTATAACATCTATAAGTTTATTAAGCTGTTTTGTTATCTGTTCTATTACCTGGTCATCACCGCTTGTAACAATGGTCATTATTGATATCTGTGGGTCTATGGTCTCTCCGACAGAGAGGCTTTCAATGTTATAACCCCTGCCGCTGAAAAGTCCTGAGATTCTTGAAAGAACACCAAACTTATTTTCTACAAGGAGAGAAATTGTGTGTCTCATTTGATTGCCTTCAGTTTCTTTTCTGCCTTCTCTTTCGTTTCTTCAAAGAGCATCTGGTCTATTGGTGCACCTGCAGGGACCATGGGATAGACCTTTTCCTTCCAGTAAACGTTGAAATCCATAACTACCGTTTTCTTTATTCTGAATGCTTCTTTGAGCACTGGTTCAACCTCACTCGGTTTTGTAGCTCTGAATCCAACAGCCCCATATGCTTCTGCTACCTTGACAAAATCAGGGACTACCTCAAGATGGGTGTAAGAATACCTTTCATTATAGAAGAGTTCCTGCCATTGTCTCACCATGCCAAGATAGTGATTATTCAGGATGGCTACCTTTATAGGCAATTTATTTATAACTGCTGTTGCAAGCTCCTGGATATTCATCTGTATACTCCCATCACCTGCAATATCAATCACAAGCTTATTCGGATGTGCCAGTTGCGCACCTATTGCAGCAGGAAAACCGTACCCCATGGTACCGAGTCCTCCTGATGTAAGCCACATTCTCGGTTTATCAAATTTATAAAACTGAGCTGCCCACATCTGGTTTTGGCCAACCTCGGTTGTAATAATTGCATCTCCCTTCGTAAGTTCATATATCTTTTCAACGACAAACTGGGGTTTAATAACCTCGTCGCTATATGTGTACGTTAATGGCTTTTCTTTTCTCCATGCATCTATTTGCTTCAACCATATCCTTCTTGCCTCATCCCATTGCTCTTTTATCTCTTCTTTAAGAACCCTGTTTAAAACAGTAAGGACTCTTTTTACATCCCCGACTATTGGAATATCCACGCGCACATTCTTCCTGATTGATGTTGGATCAATATCTATATGGATTATCTTTGCATGGGGTGCAAAGGCATCAATCTTACCCGTGACCCTGTCATCAAATCGCATACCGATGGCTATCAACAGGTCAGACTCCTGTATCGCCTTATTTGCATAATAAGTGCCATGCATCCCGGGCATACCGAGGGAGAGTTTATGGGTACCGGGAAAAGACCCAAGCCCCATCAAGGTCATTGTTACAGGGATATCTGTAAATTCTGCAAGTTCTCTGAGTTCCTTTGAACCACCAGAGAGTATTACACCTCCTCCAGCAATGATAACCGCTTTTTTTGACTTTGCGATGAGATGTGCTGCCTGCGTTATCATCCACTTATTTCCCTCATACGTTGGGTTATAACTTCTGATCTTTACCTCTGGCCATGTGAACTCTGCCTTTCCTGCTGTTACATCCTTTGGCAAATCTATCAAAACAGGACCAGGCCTGCCTGATGTGGCAATATAGAATGCCTCTCTTACAATACTGGACAATTCTTTTACATCCTTTGCAAGAAAATTATATTTTGTACATGGCCTCGAGATTCCGACAATGTCAGCCTCCTGAAATGCATCATTGCCTATGAGCATCGTTGGCACCTGTCCAGAGAATACAATGAGTGGTATAGAATCCATCGAAGCAGTTGCAATGCCTGTAACTGTATTGGTAGCTCCTGGGCCTGAAGTTACAAGTACCACCCCTGGTTTCCCTGTTGACCTTGCATAGCCATCTGCTGCATGAACCGCTCCCTGCTCATGACGTGTAAGGATAAGCTGGATATCTTTGTCGTCATAGAGGAGGTCAAAAATACCAAGGACAACACCTCCAGGATAACCGAAGATGTGCTTTACACCTTCTCTCTTCAGGCACTCAATGAATATCTCAGCACCTGTCATTTTCATGAAATTTCATTTACCCCTTTATTATTTTTATTATTGTAACATGATCGCTCCCTTGCCTGCGGAGCTGACCATCTTTGCATATCTTAACAGATATCCTTTCTTAATCTTGGGATCTGGAGGTCTCCAATTACTCAACCTCTTCTTAATCTCCTTATCTGAAAGCACCAGATCAATCCTCCTTTTCAGTATATCTATCCTTATCCTATCACCGTTTCTGATTATCGCTATGGGCCCGCCTTCCATCGCTTCAGGTGATATATGACCTATGCACGGTCCCCTTGTGCCACCTGAAAACCTTCCATCCGTAATAAGGGAAACGGACTCGCTAAGACCCATCCCTGTTATAGCCGCAGTAGGAGACAGCATCTCTCTCATTCCCGGTCCACCCTTTGGCCCCTCATATCGAATTACAACAATGTCTCCGCGATGAATCTTTCCAGCAAGGATTGTCTTCATGGCATCCTCTTCAGAATCAAAGACCTTCGCTACACCCTCAAACTTCATCATACCCTTACTAACAGCAGACTGTTTTACAACAGCCCCATCAGGCGCAAGATTACCACGGAGTATAGCAATCCCGCCCTCTTTGTGATATGCCTTGTTGAGTGGTCTGATAACATCTTCATTATGAATTTCTGCTGACTCTACTATCGCAAAGATGCCTTTACTACTTACGGTGATATTATCGTGTATCCTATCCCTTAGCCTTTTCAGGACTGCTGGTATTCCTCCTGCATAATCAAGATCTTCAAGGTAGTATCTGCCTGCTGGTAGCATATCGCAGATATGTGGCACTTTCCTGCTCAATTCATCAAAGAGCTCCAGAGGAAGTTCAATCCCTGTATCGTGGGCTATTGCAGGAATATGAAGCACTGTGTTTGTTGAACCTCCAAGAGCAAGGTCAACCATAATTGCATTTTCGAAGGCCTTTCTTGTCATTATCTTTCTTGGTGTTATGTTTTTTCTGACAAGTTCAACAATTCTCCTTCCGCTTTCGAAGGCAATCCTTTTCTTTTTTGACGACACGGCAAGTGCCGTGGCACAGCCCTCAAGGCTCATTCCAAGGGCCTCTGTTACACAGGCCATCGTGTTCGCAGTGTACATACCCTGGCATGAACCTGCGCCTGGACAAGCACACTCCTCAATGGCCTCGAGTTCTTCATCTGTTATCAAACCTTTCTTATACTTACCAATTGCCTCAAAGGTATCATTTACGAGAGAAAGCCTCCTGCCTTTCAGATAGCCGGAGAGCATTGGACCTGCGGTCACAACGATTGAGGGAATGTTAACCCTTGCAGCAGCCATAAGCATCCCGGGAGTAATTTTATCGCAGTTTGTCAGGAGCACAAGAGCATCAAATTGATGCGCCTCTGCGATTGTCTCCACCGAATCAGCAATGAGCTCCCTTGATGGGAGAGAGTAATGCATACCCCGGTGACCCATCGCTATCCCATCACATATGCCGGGGATTCCGAAAAAGAATGGGTATCCCCCACCAGTATGTATACCTTTTTCTATAAATCTTTCGAGGTCCCTCATTCCCACATGGCCGGGAATGATATCAGTAAAGCTTGTTGCCACACCGATAAAGGGTTTGTCCATCTCTGTCTTTGGAACACCTGTAGCATAAAGAAGCGCCCTGTGTGGAACCCTCTCCAATCCTTTTTTTATAATCTTACTTCTCACAGTAAAAATATCCTCCCTCATTTTAATTAGTAGTTAAGCAATCAGCAGTAAGTAGTTATAGAGGAGAACGAAATTTCAGATAAGAGTCTTTCCCCTGACTGCTAATTACTCGCTACTAACTACTTAATTCATGCGGCCCTTTTTATAGTCCCTAATCAGCGCTGCCATCCTGTCTTTTTTGAGGAGCTTCTGCTTCTGTATCCTTTTCCTCTCAACCTCTTCCTCCGGGGTGAGAAAGCGTTTGCTGTCGATCTTTGCAAGAAGTTCCTCGAGGTTCTTATGTTCTTCCGTAAGCTTCCTAAAATCTGCATTATCCTTTTTGAGAACTTCAACAATCTCTTCTTCTTTCACCTCTACCCTCCTTTTTTAAAATGAAACTTACCATTTTTCCAGGGTAAAAACAACCCTGATATCTCAAATATGAGTTCCCAGAATTTAGGATTTTTGATCATGAACAATTCTCTCTGCCAGTTTATATGAATTCTCTATACAGTCATTAACACCAATCCCTCGATAAGAGTTTCCTGTGATATAAAAACCCCTGTGACTACTAACAATGTTGTCAATCACCTCAAGCCTCCTCCCATGGCCTGAGAGATACTGCGGTATGCCTTTCTCGTGTGTATAAACCTTAACAAAATCAGGTTGATCCTGTACATCCATAATTTTTTTCATCTCGTCCAGAACTGTGTTGACCAGTCTGTTTTCGTCCTGCAAAGCAACATCTACTGCCCTGGCACCTCCAAGCATACTCCTCAGAAGTATATACCCCTCAGGTGCCCTGTTTGGAAAAATGCTTGAATCCCAGAGCGTTCCGAGTATCCTTCTGTTTTCTCTTTTCGGCACAAGAAAACCAAAACCGTCAAGAGGTTGTCTCATCTTATTCCTTGCGTAGCCAAGACATACAACAGCAACAGGAGGATAAGGGATTTCCCCAAGGGTCAAAGACAGGTCTCTGTTAAAGTCCCTAATTATTTCTGATGTAGCATGTGCAGGTGTTGCAATAACAACGCTTTCTGCCTCAATCTTCGAATTATCAGAAAGACAGACTGTATAGGTGTCACCTTTTTTATCGATTGAAACCACCCTGCTTTCTGTCTTCAATCTCTCTCCCAGAAAGGTTTTGAGGGCCGTGATAAAGACCTCCATCCCATCATAAAATGAAGTAAGTACCCCGCCAGGGCCAGGCCCTACTTTCTTGCCTGTCTTTTTTTTAGCCTCACGCTGAAGTTTGATGAGAGCCCTGATAAGACTCCCATATTTGTTTTCAAGGTCATATATCCTCGGGAAACAACTTCTAAGACTCATCTTCTCTGGGTTACCTGCATAGATGCCTGATGCCATTGGATCTATTAACTTTTCAAATGCTTCTCTACCGAGTCTCCTCCTCGCAAAGTCAGCAAGCGTCTCATCATCTCCTCCTCCTTTAGGTACAGCTATTTCCAATACAATCCTCAGTCGGCCGTAAAGGCTGAGAAGATTCGATGTGAAGAAAGACAGAGGTGACTCGGGTAATGTATGGAGTTTACCCTCAGAAAAGATGAACCTCTTTCTTGCTGCATCATTGCTCCTTACAGGAGTAAGTCCAAGCTTCGCAGCAAGTTCAAGTGTCCTTGGTCTGTTATCTAAAAAGCCGTTAACACCTCCTTCACAGAGGAAGCCCTCTACCCTGTTGGTCCATATCTTACCCCCAGCTTTTTTCTCGGACTCAAGGACAAGAATATCTAAAGAAGGAGCTTTTTCTCTAAGAAAATAGGCTAAAGAGAGGCCAGATATCCCTCCACCAACGATAACTAACCTCATTCTCATATCCATCCTTTTTCCTTTAATCCCTTTAGCACCATATCCTTTAATGCCTCTATAAATAAGGGGTGTGTATTCAGGGAATCAACCCGCTTGAACATCATACCAAGCCTTTCAGCCATGCCCTTATATAATATATCTATCTCGTAAAGGGTCTCAATATGGTCTGAAACAAAACTGATTGGGACAAGGAGTATCTTCTTATATCCCAACTCAGCAAACCTTTTAAGCATCTCCTCTGTAGTAGGCTCAAGCCATTTAACAGGGCCGCTCTTACTCTGATAGGACAGGTACCATTCTATATTCAACCTCTTTAGAATCTCCCCAATTGTTTCTTCTATCTGATTTACATAAGGGTCCCCCTTTTTAACAATGCTCTCGGGAAGATTATGGGCGCTGAAGAGCACTTTGATATCCCCCCGCCCTTCCCTTTCCCTCCCGCCTGATTCAGAGGAAGTAAATGAATTGAGACCCTTTTTAATAACATCAATGAGTGCCTCTATATAGAGGGGATGGTCATGCCATGATGAGATACAGAAGAGTACTATGGGATACCCTGAAAGGACTTCCTTTAATTTCGATATTGATGAGCCTGCTGTGGCATGTGAATAATGAGGATACATACTTAATGCAACAAGCTTTTTTACTCCATTTCTGGATATCTCAGGCACCACCTCCTCCATGAATGGATGCCAGTACCTCATCCCGACATAGACTTTAATCCCCCCTCGCCCCCCTTTAGCAAAGGGGGGAAGGGGGGATTGTGATGATAATGATGAATTCAGTGCTGCCTCGAGGGCTTTTGCCTGCTCAGTTGTTATATCGAGGATCGGGGATCTGCCCCCTATAAGGCTATATATCTTTTCTGTTTTCCTCGAGCGAAGACTTGATATGAGCCATGCTATAGGTTTCTGAAGGAATGGAGGCCCGAGTCTTATAATTTTTCTATCAGAGAAGAGATTGTAGAGAAATGGCCTCACCGCCCTGAGGGAATCAGGTCCACCGAGATTCAAGAGTATTACCCCTATAATCTCTTTTTTAGTTCCACCCAGGTCTCGGTCTGAGTATCGGAGTTCCCTCTGATTTATCTGCAATCTACTTTAATTTCCCTCGCAATCAATTGTAAGAAATTTAACACCTCGATGTCTACCTAAGAATAAAGCTAATTGATATTTGCCTCAGACTCTGATATATTTTTACCTTGAGCTTGCAGTTTATTTATGCTCAGTAAGGCCACCTCCTGAATGAAATTTTCCGGAGGATGAACTTGAATCATGTATAGTGTAAAATTAAGGAGGCAAAAGTTTCGAGACGCTTCTCATATGATAAATTTAATTGAAGTAAACCCCGTTGGAAGATTTCTTAACTTATCATCCCCATGGCAAGCCATGGGGCATTCCTACGGGGTAAAGGAGAGGTTTTTATGCTAAAGCGTTATCTCTTAGCCCCTGGCCCAACACCAGTTCCATCAGAGGTGCTGCTCTCAATGGCAATGCCAATAATACACCACAGGTCACCGGATTTCCTTCCTGTTCTCGATTCTGCAAAGAAAGGTCTTCAGTGGTTATTCCAGACAAAAAACGATGTGCTTATTCTTTGCTCAACTGGCACCGGTGGAATGGTTGGTTCCGTAAATAACTTCTTCAATCGCGAAGACAAGGTTCTCGTGATAAACAGCGGAAAATTTGGAGAGCGATGGACAAAGATATGCCAGTCCTATGGCTTGAACGTTGAAGAGATCCTTATTGAGTGGGGTTATGCAGTCAAACCTGAAATGATCGAAGAGAGGCTCAAAAAGGATCAGGACATAAAGGGCGTCTTTGTTCAAGCATCAGAGACCTCAACAGGTGTTTATCATGACATAAAAAGCCTTGCCTCTATTGTTAAAAAACATGAAAACACAATATTTATAGTTGATGCTATCAGTGCCCTCGCTGCCCATGACCTGAGAACAGATGAATGGGGAATAGATATCATGGTAGGAGGTTCACAAAAGGGATTGATGCTCCCTCCTGGCATCGCCTTTGTCAGCGTAAGCGAAAAGGCATGGGAAAAGGCAAAAACAGCAAAGTTGCCCAAGTTCTACTTTAATTTCACGAAAGAACGCGAAAACCTCGCCAAAAACCAGACAAACTTCACATCGCCCGTTACGCTCATCATTGGCCTTAACGAAAGCCTGAAGATGTTACAGGCAGAGGGACTTGAAAATGTATTTAAAAGACACGAAAAACTTGCCCAAACAACAAGAAAGGCTGTTCAGGCCATTGGATTAGAGCTCTATGCAAAGGAGTCTCCATCAAATGCCGTAACTGCCATTATGTCACCTCCTGGCATAGATGGTCAGGCAGTGTATAAAAATCTTCGGGAGAAATACGGTATCACCGCAGCAGGTGGGCAAGACAAGGCACGGGGTAAAATATTCAGGATTGCCCATTTAGGATATGTAGATAAATTTGATGTCATAACAGCAATTGCAGGTATTGAGATGGTATTGAAGGGAATGGGCTATCCTGTTAAACTTGGAACAGGCGTAGCAATTGCTGAAGAACTCTTAATGGAATGAGTGAGGAACACATGAAGGTTCTCGTTAGTGACAATATTTCATCAAAAGGTGTAGAGATTCTCAAAACTGCAGGGCTCGATGTTGATGTAAAAGTAGGAATGAAACCAGAGGAGTTGATAGCATCTATTGGTAATTACAATGGCCTCGTCGTAAGGTCTGCAACAAAAGTAACCTCAAAGATAATAGATGCCGCTTCAAACCTGAAGGTCATAGGACGTGCAGGGTCAGGCCTTGATAATGTCGATGTCACGGCTGCAACAAAAAAGGGAATTGTTGTAATGAACACACCCGGTGGAAACACAATCACTACAGCAGAACATACCATTGCCCTGATGTTTGCTCTGGCGCGACAGATACCACAGGCAACAGCCTCGATGAAGGAAGGCAAATGGGAGAAAAAAAGGTTCATAGGCGTTGAACTTTTCAACAAGACGCTCGGCGTCATTGGCATAGGGAATATCGGTAGCCAGGTTGCAAAGAGGGCACAGGCCTTTGCAATGAACGTGATAACCTATGATCCCTACCTGAGTGATGACAAAGCAAAGGCTATGGGTGTAAAGAAGGTTGACCTCGAAGAGTTATTCAGGCGCTCTGACTTTATCACGATTCACACTCCTATAACAGCAGAGACAAGGAATATGATCAATAAAGAGACTATCAAGATGATGAAAGATGGCGTCAGGATCATTAACTGCGCAAGGGGTGGCATTATCAACGAAAAGGACATCTATGATGCCATTGTAGAAGGGAAGGTTGCTGGTGCTGCACTCGATGTATTTGAGAAAGAACCGCCAGAGAACAATCCTCTTCTCACCCTTGATAACGTAATCTCTACCCCACACCTCGGCGCTGCAACGAAAGAGGCACAGGAGAATGTGGCTATTGCAGTAGCAGAACAGATAGCAGACTATCTCGTCCGCGGGACAATAAGAAATGCCGTTAACTTTCCATCCATTCCCGCAGACCAGGTAACAAAGCTTCAGCCTTTCATAAACTTAGCTGAGAAACTTGGGCTCTTCTCAGCCCAGATATTTGAAGGTGGTATTACAGAGATAACAATCGAATATCGAGGAGAGGCATCTATGATTGATACTGCTCCCGTTAAAATAGCTGCTATCAAGGGTTTCCTTACCCCCATTCTGGAGGAGACGGTGAACTTCGTCAATGCACCCTTTATAGCAAAGGAGCGAGGGATAGAGGTTAAGGAGACAAAGAGTGCTGATGCTGGTGATTATCAGAGCATGGTTGCGATCAGGATAAAGGCAGAGGATAAAGAAAGCTATATTGCAGGAACACTCTTCAGCAGGAAAGATCCCCGTATTGTAGCCATTGACAGTTTTAAAGTTGAGATTATACCCGAGGGAGAGCTTCTCTTTATCTACAACAATGATAAACCTGGAGTTATCGGGAATATAGGAACGCTCCTCGGCAAAAACAATATCAATATTGCAAGGATGCAATTTGGAAGAGAGGCCCCTGGGGGCAGAGCGATCTCCGTCGTTACAATAGACAGCCCTGCCACACCCAGTATCATAGAGGAAATAAAGAACCTTCCGAATGTCCTTTCGCTCAGACGCATAACCCTTTAGGTGAATTTAACCATGTCTACAGTTGTCATAGTAGGTGCGCAGTGGGGAGACGAAGGCAAAGGAAAAATTGTTGATTACCTTTCTGAAAAGGCAGACGTAATCGCACGATACCAGGGTGGCCATAACGCAGGCCATACAGTGGTAATCAACAATGAGAAATTCATACTCCATTTGATCCCTTCAGGAATACTTCGCAAACGCAAGATATGTATTATAGGCAATGGTGTTGTCGTTGACCCTGCTTCTCTCATAAAGGAGATACATGGGCTTAAGAAAAGAGGTGTCCAGGTAGGGAAAAACCTTCTGTTGAGTAAAAATGCTCATCTCATAATGCCTTACCACATGGCTATAGACAAGGAGAGCGAGAGGTGCAGGGGCAAAAAGAGCATCGGTACAACAGGTCGTGGAATAGGTCCTGCTTATGCAAATAAAATGGCAAGGATGGGGATTAGAGTCATAGACCTCCTTTGCCCTCCTGTGTTCAAGGAAAAGTTAGAGGCAAACCTCTCTGATACCAATTTCCTCCTTGAGAACCTCTACAAAGTTTCTGGTTTTAAGACCGAAGACATATACAATGAATATATGGGTTACGCTGAAAAGCTTTTAGAATATATTGCTGATACGGATATTATTATCAACAGGATGATCTCTCAAAACAGAAATGTATTGTTTGAAGGTGCACAGGGCACACTCCTCGACATAGACCACGGGACATATCCCTATGTGACATCTTCGAGCTCGACAGCAGGCGGTGCATGTACAGGCCTCGGCATCGGCCCAACAAAGATATCAAAAGTTCTCGGAGTAGCAAAGGCTTACACAACGAGGGTTGGCAGCGGGCCTTTACCGACAGAGATGAAGGATGCCCTCGGTGAAGAAATCAGGGAAAAAGGCGGTGAATATGGTGCGACGACGGGAAGGCCAAGGAGATGTGGATGGCTGGACATGGTCATACTAAAACACTCTGCAAGGATAAACGGGCTCACAGGAATCGCATTAACAAAGCTCGATGTCCTCGATGGTATCGAGACAATAAAAATCTGCACTGCTTACAAATATAAGGGAAAGATATATAAGGAGTTCCCAAAAGAAATTGATATCATCGAAGAATGCACCCCTCTCTATGAAGAGGTGGAAGGCTGGAGTTCAAGCACTGTAGGAATAAGAGATTTCAAGAAACTGCCAAAAACAGCAAAGACATACATAAAAAAGATCGAGACACTGTTAGGAGTCAAGGTGCAATTAATCTCCACAGGCCAGAGGAGAGACGAAATCATTCAACTCAAAAACCTCTTCTGATGGATTCAGATGCTGTAGATGCGAAGCATCCCCCATTTCTTGATGCATTGATCTCAAAGGTTTTAAACATCATCTATCCTTCAAAATGTCCTTCCTGCGAAAGTGTATCTGATATATTTTTCCATTCACCAATATGTGCATCCTGCTGGTCTCAGATACAGGGATATTCTGGCCCATCATGCAGAATATGTGCTATGCCATTTTCATCCGAATATGGGGAAGTATGCGGGCAATGCCTCAAGAAGACACCTCCCTTTTCCAAGGTCATGAATTATGGTCTTTATGAAGGGTTGCTTGCAGAGGCGATTAACCTTCTGAAGTTTCACAGACTCAAAAGACTTGCTAAACCTCTCGGCAGGTTACTGCTTCAATTTGATTTCTCCGGAACAGATGGCATAGTGCCTGTTCCTTTGAGCATAAAAAGACTAAGAGAAAGAGGCTTTAACCAGTCCCTCCTTATCGCAAGGCTTATAGCGAAGGAGATAAAGGCTCCTCTCTTTATGGATATCCTCCTGAAGAAAAAAGAGACACCTCCACAGACGGGTTTGTCTGCAAAAGAGAGGCTGTTAAACCTCAAGAATGCCTTTGAGGTAAAGGGAAATATAAGAGGCATCAAACTCCTCCTTGTTGATGATGTGATGACGACAGGCGCCACAGTAACAGAGTGCTCAAAGGAGCTCATGAAGGCAGGTGCAAAAGAGGTGATTGTCCTTACCCTTGCAAGGGCAAGTATGATGTGATGTAATATAATCCATCAGATGTCTGATATTGATTCATTCAGAGAAAAACTGCAGCCTCTAATCTCCAAATTAGAAAAGGACAAGAATTACTATCTCTCAAAAGGCTATCTTGAAGCACAGGTAAGGTTAGATTTTATCAATCCCTTTTTCAAAGCCCTCGGCTGGGACATAGAAAACAAGGCACAGAAGCCACCCCACGAAAGAGATGTCATTGTAGAGCTCTCTCCTGAGACAACGAAAAGACCTGATTATAATTTCCGCATAAACGGTGTCACAAAGTTTTTTGTCGAGGCAAAGCCCCCTTCCGTTGCTCTTGACGATGTTAACCATATCTTACAAGCAAAGTCATACGCATGGTCAACAAAAGAGGTATATTTTGTTGTTCTTACGGACTTTGAAGAGTTCAGACTTTATGACGCATCATTAAAGCCAAATCCAAAATTCCCGAATGAAGGCTTAATATTCGAACTCAAATATACGGATTATTTCGATAGTATTGAAAAACTCTGGGAATTATCAAAAGAAAGGGTTGAACAGGGTTCGTTAGAATCTCTCCTACCCAGAGATACGAAAAGCAAGAGGTTACGCATACCACCGGATAAGTCTTTTCTTGAAGACTTGACCATCTGGCGAACAGAACTTGCAAAAGATATTCATAAAAGAAATCCTCAATTCGATGTAAAGCTCTTAAATGATGTTGTTCAGAAACTCCTTGACCGGATTATCTTTATCCGCATTGCAGAGGACAGGAAAATCAGGCCTGACAGGGAACTGTGGGAAATTGTTGCTCAATGGAAGGAAGAAGGTAAAAGAAAATCAATCGTGACTCATCTGATAGACCTGTTCCATGAGGTGAACGATGACCTGAACGGAGACATATTCAAACGACATGCCTGTGAAACAGCAGTCGTAGATTCCAATCTTTTAGCTGACATTATCGAAAGCCTTTATTTCCCTGAAAGCAGATACCGTTTTGATGCAATCGGAGTTGAGCTTTTAGGAAGTATCTATGAACGGTATCTTGGAAGCACCATAAGGGTTACGCCTCAACGGGTTAAGGTTGAGGAAAAGCCGGAAGTTAGAAAAGCAGGCGGTGTTTATTACACCCCCAAATATATTGTCGATTACATTGTTAAAAACACGGTCGGCAGAACCATTGAAGGCAAGACACCCAGACAGATTGAAAAGATAAAGATACTCGATCCCGCCTGCGGTTCAGGTTCGTTTCTTCTTGGAGCTTACCAATATCTGATTGACTATCATCTTAAGTACTATCGTGAACATCCTAAAGAGGCTCAGACCCTTCATCTTTTCCCATACTATAAGATGAGTCCCGAAGAATTCACCCTTCCCATTCGTGAAAAGGCAAAGATTCTAAGGAACAACATCTTCGGTGTGGATATTGACCCACAGGCTGTCGAGATAACAATGATGAGCTTATATCTGAAAGCACTGGAAGGTGAGAGAGGTTTATTGCCCAAAAAGCAGCACCTCCTCCCTCCCCTTTCCAATAACATCAAATGCGGCAACAGTTTGATCGGTTATGACATATTTGATTCATCTCTCTCTTCGTCATTGCGAGCCGAAGGCGAAGCAATCTCCGAAGAAAAAGAAGGGACTGTCCCAGAATTACGGGCCGAAGGCCGTAGATTCGGGACTGTCCCTCGGTCTGAATTACCGATCCCCCCTTTACTAAAGGGGGGCAAAGGGGGATTACTGGACGATGAAACAAAAAGCCGCATCAATCCCTTTGACTGGAATTCGAAATCCGCAGGATTCGGAGAGATAATGCAAAATGGCGGCTTCGATGTCGTCATCGGCAACCCGCCGTATGGAGGTCTTTTATCAAAGGATGAAGTAGCCTATTTCCTTAGAAATTATAAACTTCAGGAATATCAACTTGACACATACTTGTTGTTTGTAGAGAAGTCTTTAGCCTTGTTAAAAGAAAAAGGATTCTTGGGAATGATCATCCCAAATACTTGGCTCTTAAATTTACAATCCACTCGAATTCGCCAGCACATTTTTAATCAAACACAAATTGAAGATATTGTGCATTATAGGCGTCAAGTATTTGGTAAAGCCACAGTTGATACTGAAATAGCGATTTTCAAGAAAGGAAAGCCAACTAAAAATCATAAAATTAAGATTACTGTTGTCGAAAAAGATGACAGCTCAAATAGCTATGTTGTCTTGCAAGCGCAATGGCAAGCGGGCAATGGAAAACCCATCAATCTTTTTGAACGACCAGAGATAAAAGAACTCGCAGATAAGCTGCGTCGCTTCAAAGTGCTTGATGACTTATGCATCATCACGCAAGGCGCCAAACCTTTTCAAGTTGGTAAAGGTAAACCTACTCAAACTCGTAAGATTGTTGATACTAAGCCATATGTTTCAGAAACACAAAAGAATTCTTCTTTCCGACCTCTGCTTCGGGGAAATCTAATCCAGAGATATCAGATTTTATGGAATAACAATTATTGGATAAGTTTTGGAGACTGGCTGGCAGAACCACGATACTCAGCAAATTACGATGCTCCAGAGAAAATAGTAATTCGTCAAACAGGCGATTCTCTTATATCTACACTGGATCGTGAACAGTTTATCGTTCGTGATAACCTGTATACTATTGTTCCACGCAAGAATAATATTGACTTAAATTATGTATTAGCACTTTTAAATTCGAATTTACTCAATTGGTTCTACCAGACAATAATCAATCCAGAGAAGGGAGAAGCTCTCGCTCAGGTAAAACGTGGACATCTCGCTCAATTACCCATTGCCTTGCCAGACTTTAACAATCCTTTAGAAAAAGCCATCCACGACAAGCTCGTCTCCCTCGTTGACAGAATGCTCGAACTCCACAAAAAGAAAAACTCTTTGCTCCCATCCGCTGAGCGTGAAAAGATTGAACGAGAGATTGCAGTCACAGATGAGAAGATAGATGAGATTGTTTATGGGCTTTATGGGATAACGGAGGAAGAGAGAAAGATAATTGAGGGCAAGTGATTTTTACAATATAGCAGTAGATTAATAGGTAAATGGTTGGAGAAAGAAATGGCTGAATATCGCTATATATCTCTTAATTAATTTGAAAACGATGAGCATTGAAGATTATTCTGAACAATTTAAAATTGAACTTGGTGCAATAATGCTAAAGAGGCACCGAATTTATCTTGACACAAAATACTGGATTTTCATGCGTGATGCATCACTCGGCAAAGCAACGACTGTACAAACAAATATCTATAAGAAACTGAACGACCTCGTTAAAAAAGAAAATGTGATTTGTCCTTTAAGCCCTCATATTTTCCAAGAGCTAATGAACATAGGTGACAAAGAAAAAAGATTAAATATGGCACAGGTAATGGATGAGCTTAGCCAGCAAGTTTGCTTTATATCTCCACTTTGTATCGTAGGGCAAGAACTTCTTAGCTTTGTGCGTCACTGCCAAGCCAAGGCAAAAGGAAAATTCCTTTTTAACCCTGCAAAATATGTGTTCACAAAAGTTGCCTTTGTTCTGGGGGAGCTTTATCCAGCAGTCGAGGGAATTCCTATCGAACATATGAATGATATAAGAATCCAATTTTTCGATTACCTTTCAAAATTTACACTGGTAGAAATGTTAAAAACTGTGAAAAGTGATCTCCCTCTAAGAAATTCTGAAAACCTTATCACACAACTCAACAAAGGGAAAGACGACAATCAGGATTGGAAGTCCTTTCATGAAGTATTCATACATGAAATAGGCGGCATACTGGATGCCGTAAGAGATGATTTAGAAGAACTATGTATATATCTCCGTAAAAATGACATATGCGGTTCTGTAACAATAGAAGAAGCTTACGAATCAAAAAGCGCAGAGTTATTATCAAAAGCTATTTACAACGCTTTTGATCAGAAGAAGATCAATAAAGAACTGCCATTTTTCCACACAAATGCAAGCCTTCATGCCTTCATTAGATATAACAAGACACAAAGATATGATAAAAATGATCTACCTGATTTCTCGCATGTTGCCTGGGCATTACCCTACTGCGATACATTTTTTACTGAAAGACGCTTACATGATTGGATATGTGGCAATTTATTGAGTCTTGATAAACTATATGGCACACAGGTACTTTGGCGAGAAGAAGATGTATTTAACGCTCTTAATAAACTTTAGAATAGACAATAAGCTTGTCTTTTACTTGTTGACAGAATGCTTGAACTTCACAAAAAGAAAAACTCTCTTCCTCCATCAGCCGAAAGAGAAAAAATAGAGCGTGAGATTGCGGTCACTGATGAGAAGATAGATGAACTTGTTTATGAGCTTTATGGTATAACGGAAGAGGAGATGGAGATTGTGGAAACGTCATAGAACTTTGTCATCAAGTCCTTGAGCATGAAGGAGACAGACAAGAAACAAATAGAATCTTGGAAGTTATTTCGCTGGATAGCCTTAATGGGCGCTGCGGAGTTAATGGAAATACTTGCGCCAGCAAACGAGTTGAATACAAAATACTCTACTTACTCCGAATCTAATGCTAGAGATTATTTTCTTCTTAAGGTCTTGATAGAGGTTCAAAAGACTGGGGCTGCAATTGATCGGTGGGTTAATTATGTAGAAACTTCTCTTCAAGAACTGCGCGATAAAAAAAGGCTCAATTATATCGAATTGCAACTGGAGGCATTGATTGATGAGCAAAGCGTATGGCAGAGAAAACTTGTCGAAAGCTTAATAATGCTCGTTTGCTTTAGTGGAAGCAATCATAATCGATACTACTACCATTATCTGCTCTTGAAAGATTTAGAGCATTATCTGGCACTGAAAAAAGAACAGGGATCTTTTTTTAATGGAGAAAACAATTATAGGGAGCATGCAATAAAAATCACAAAGGAGAAAATTAAACTGGCGGAGAAATCAATTGACGACATTTCAAAATGCTGGTATTTATACCACGAGAAGAAAACTGCTGGTCAAGATAAAAATCGTTTGTTAAGTCTGCGCCAATCGCTCTTGAAAGCATTAAAAGTGGCAACGACTAGAGAAAAAACTTCAATTGGATATACGTATGAATCTTCTTTTGCCGAGGCAAGCCGCAATATTCATTTTAATCCTATTAGATCTGACTTTGATAATTGCATTAAGCGTTTTGAGTTTGGGGTCGCGCAATGCAGTTCACTTATTGTATCTATTCTCAACAGATCTCAGCAGTTGTCAGGTATTACACCCAAGGGACTGAGTAAGCATATCAGCAAAATTGATCATAATCGAATATCAATAACAAATCCCACCAAGGGAGTCGCGGAAGTTGGAGATTTCGTGCTTGCTGGTGGATTATATCTTGGTGAAGTATTAGAGATTAAGGAAAGTATCTTTGGCTACGAGAGCTACCGTGTAACATTTTTAGACGAACGTCCGATGAAAGAACTTGCTGAAGACTTGTATCCTGCTTTTAATGTCCAATTATATAGAAGCAAAAAAAGTCTTATTAAGGAGGCCCGTAGTGAATTGAAAGAAATAGAAAAAAAGAATGGATGGGACCCCATGCCATTTTCTGATGAGGAGATCATCGATGTAAGTAGGGATGCTATAATTGAAGTTTGGAAGCGTGCTCACAGAGATTGGCTGAAGCACTCGCTAAAAGATTACTTAATCAGGAATGCAAATAGAAAATTCTGACTTCAGAAAATTACCTGAAGTATAATGGAGAAGAGCATCTTTAAAATCATAAATTATAAAATCACCGAATATTTAACATAAAAAGATTGAACGTGAGATAGCGGTTACAAATGAAAAGATAGATGAAATTGTTTACATGCTTTATGGGATAACCAGTGAAAAAATTGCTGTTGTAGAAGAAACTATGATGTGAATATTGCTTGTTAATTTGCAGAACGGGAGGAAGGTTTGTAATGGATGTTCTTGAAATAAAACATCAGAAATTGAGTACCCTTCTTTCCTTCTTTATGATATGTACATCTTGTAAAATTGTTGATCGTGATGATGAGAGGATAACTGTTGGCTATCAGTGCCCTAGATGTGGAGTCGCAGGCAGTGGTGGAAGGGGCTATTTCCCAATGAGTGTTCACACTTTAATTGATCTTATGCAGGAATTTTATCATTTAAAACAGAACCCTGACGAAGATTCTGTAAAGCCCAGCACTCAGAGCGAGGGCAATCATCGGCTTGCAGTTGTGATTTTGTTTTGCTCTCTTGTTGAGATTTTGCTACAGCATTTCCTTGAAGGCCTTATGAACAAAATGGGGCTTTCACAGAAGATTCAGGAAAGATTACTTAACGATAACCTGACTGAGCAACAAAGGATTCAAAAATTGTTTCCATCATTAATAAACGCTAAATGGAAAGAAACTTTAGAAAACCTAAATAAACAAGTTGAACTCGATTATATTGAAGCAATAGAATTCTACAAGCATGTTGTAGAAAAGCGTAATATTTTCCTCCATAGAGGAAACAAATGGGCTATACCCAAGGATATGCCAGAAAAATGTATTCATCAAATATGGCCAATCATCAACCTGTTTGTTTCGTTACATAATGAGTTTATAGCACAACCACTCTTATAATTGAGAAATGTTATATGGCTGATACTAATTTGATCGATTACATCATGGAAGGCAGACAGCACTTCATCTCGGACGTCTTAAAGTCCTGGGTCACAACTTGTGATAGATTTGAGCAGTTCACAAACTACTATCGAGACAAAATACGCAGCAAGATTCGAAACGTTAAAAGCGATGAGAAGTTGGGAGACATTATGTTTGAACTTGAAATTCCATATTTTATGCTCTTAGATGACCGCTTCGAAGTCGAGTATGAAAAATATGGCACTAACACCCGTGCCCCTGATTTTTTCATTTCCTTTAAGCAGGCTGTCGGGTTCAACTTGGAAGTCAAACGGATTCGCGAGTCGAGATTAGGCTTTCACTTTGAAAAGTTAATTCAAGATATAGCCAGCCAGATTCAAAATATACCATCAAGTTTCGGATTCAGTATAGTTGTTGATACTTTGGACCCAGACTTTGATATAGTCAGTAAAATTGAATCCTCAAAGGAAACAGTCATCAAGTATATCGAAAATACTATTCAAAATGAAGAAGGCAGACTACCTCTTGGTGAGGCATGTGAATATCCTATCCCTGGTTTTGAAGGCGAACTCATCTTAATGCTATCTAAGCCCCTATGTAAGGCCAACCCTGATGAAACATCTTATAATGGAAGATTTAGGCCAGCATTTTATACTCAAAAGGAGTATCGCAAATTTGGAGATGCTATTCTTGAAAAGATAGGTCAAATGATTCCTAACATGATTAATGTACTTGTTATTAGTTCCGATAGCACTAACCATGAAAATGACGACTTGATTAAATCAATCTACTCTATCAATAAATTACTAAATCAAGGTGATGAAAATTTATCTATTAGAAAAGGCTTTCGAGGAAAGCAGGATTTTCTTAATCAATCAAAAAGACTCAGCGGTATTTTGTTTAGAAACAACTGGCTTGGTCTTAATGCTGTAAAAGAACGCAATCTGTTATGGTGTAATGAGCAAGCAGATCAACAAATTCCAGAGCAGATAAAGGAATATTTAAGAAGGATGAATAAACGAGCTTTATGGAAGGGAGACTGATAGGGTTCTGGTCTTTAATTTTGATATTTGTAAGCCACACGTATGAGTTATGGGCAACAGAGGAAGGGAAAAGCTTATTATCTGCGACTCATAGACCGGATGATTTCAGGAGGAAATTCAAGTAAAATAAGGACACAAAGGAGGGCTGATTATGCCGGTTGCTGAAAGAAAGACAAAACATCCTTATGTATCTATAAATCCAAAGATTGCGGGCAAGGAGGTGGAATAAATGTTGGTAAAGATAGACACATATTTTGACGGCAAGTATTGGTGTGCACGTGGTGTTAATGAAGATATATTCACCCAAGGTGAGACATACGATGAGTTATTGAAGAATATTAAAGAGGCTGTAACCTTGCATTTTGAAGATGAACTGAAAAAAGGCAAGTCAGCAGAGATTCTCGTGATGTCGGAAATAGAGGTCAGCGGTGTCGCCTAAACTGCCACAGGTCAGCGGTCAAGATTTGGTAAGGTTTCTTGAAAAGCTCGGTTACCAGATAACCAGACAAAAAGGGAGTCATATAAGACTCAGAAAGGTGACGAATATAGGGGAACACAACATTACAATCCCGAATCATAAAACGATTGCTAAGGGGACACTGAACGACATTCTTACTCGTGTTAGCCTCTGGAATAATATAAGTAAAGAAGAATTGATAAAGCTGATATAAAATCGAAAAAACAATCCACGACAGACTCATCTCCCTCGGGAAAGAAATACACAGAAGAGGTCTGGTCTTTGATTTTGATATTTATAAACCCCACCTATGCTCTAAGGGATAACAAATAAGAGAGGAAGTTTATTGTCTACAACTCGTGGAGATGGCGGATGATTTCAAAGTTGAGCCTTCCCCGAATTGATGGACACGCCTAAGAATTTGTATGATTGGAAGGGAGGCGTGTATATGGGAGAAAAGAATCGTCACTTTACTCGTGAGTTTAAGCTTACTGCTGTGCAACTGGTCACTGAGAAAGGGATGCCGGTAGGCAAAGTGGCCCGAGATCTCGATATCCATCCTAATCTTCTTCATTTATGGAGGAGGAAATTTCTGAAAGAAGGTGATAATGCCTTCACAGGGAAGGGATGTGTTAAGCCAGAGAACGCGGAAATAAGAAAACTCCGGAAGGACTTAGAAAAGGTGAGAGAGCAGAGGGATATTTTAAAAAAAGCCTTGGCCGTATTCTCCAAACAAAACAGATGAAGTATGAGTTTATGGAAGAACACAGAGAGACCTATAAGGTAAAAAGCATGTGTGAAGTGTTGAAGGTATCCAGAAGTGGTTATTATGCGTGGAGTACTCGTCAGCCGAGCAAGCGCAAGCAAGCCAATGAGGAGTTGTTGGAGCGGATAAGGAAGGTTCACTGTCAAAGCAGAAGGCTCTATGGAAGTCCGCGGATCACAGCAACGCTTCATGAGGAGGGTGTCAGATGTGGGAAGAACCGGGTCGCCAGGATTATGAAAGACCATTGGATACGGGCAGAGGTGAAGAAAAGGCGATTCAGGCGGACCACCGATTCACGGCATAACTATGCCTTGGCTGCAAACTTGCTGATTGACCATCGGCAGACAAAGGGAGTATGGGCCTCTGATATGACATATGTCCAGACATCAGAGGGATGGCTCTACGTGGCAGCAGTGATGAATGTGCAGAGCAGGAAGATCATTGGATTGTCCATGAGCGATAAACTCTCACAGGATTTGGCTTCTGCAGCGCTCAAGGATGCAGTGGGCAAACAAAGCCCTTCTGAAGGGTTAATTCACCATTCTGATCGAGGTAGGCAGTATGCAAGCTATATATATCAAGATCTTCTCAGAGGATATGGTATTACCCCGAGTATGAGCAGAAGTGGCAATTGCTATGATAACGCTTATGTAGAATCGTTTTTTGGCACGCTCAAGACGGAGTTGGTCCATGGCGAGCGTTACCGTTCAAGGCTGGAAGCGAGACTAAGTATTTTTGAGTACGTGGAAGTGTTTTATAATCGTCAGAGGAGGCATTCGGCATTAGGGTACAGGAGCCCTGAACAGTATGAAAGGCTCCTTAATGAAACTTAACTATGTGTCCACTTTTTCGGGGCAAGGTCAAGTGAAAATTCAAGTAAAATAAGGACATAAAGGAGGAACAATGAAAGAAAACCTTCAACATACGATCAAGGCGTTTATCAGAAAAGGCTAAAAATATTATGTTGCTGAATGTCTTGAAATATCCGTTGTAACACAAGGTACAACCCTCGATGAAGTGGTAGGAAACCTCAAAGAGGCCGTGGCACTCCATTTGGAAGGAGAAGATCTCGAACAACTTGGACTCGCGCCAAACCCAACCCTTATCATAACGATGGAGACGGAGCCTGTAGCAAGTGTCGCCTAAGCTAAAGCGACTTTCAGGAAAAGAAGTTTTATCAATTCTTTCAAAATTCGGCTTTTCAATCCATTCTCAAAGAGGCAGCCATGTTAAATTGAGACGAATATCATGCGCTGGCGAGATTCAGACCTGACCATTGTAATGCATGATGAACTTGATATTGGCACTGTGCGCGCAATAGTAAGACAGGCAAGCCGATTCATTCCAGAGGAGCAACTTAGGTTATATTTTTTTTCTGATTGACAAAGAATGATAAATAGGGCCTGGTCTTTAATTTTGATATTCGTAAGCCACACGTATGCTTTTTTAGGTAACAAAGGAAGGAAAAAGCTTATCATCTATGACTCATAGACCGGATGATTTCAGAAGGTTGTTCAGGTAAAATAAAGACTTAATGGAGGTGCAAGAATGGCTGGCAAGGTAAAAATAGCCATACCTCGCGAAAAGATTGCTGAATTCTGCAAAAAGTATCATATCCGCAAACTTTCCCTGTTTGGTTCGGTCATTAGCGAAAATTTTCGACAAGACAGTGATGTTGATGTACTTGTAGAATTTGAACCAGGACAAGTAGTGGGACTGTTGCGCTTAGCAGGTATGGAACTTGAGCTCTCGGAAATTTTAGGGCGGAAAGTGGATATAAGAACACCCGCAGATTTAAGCCGCTATTTTCGAGAAGAAGTGCTTTCCTCGGCAGAAGTGCAATATGCTGAAGGCTGATCTTATACGGCTGCGACATATGCTTGATGCTACAAAAGAAGCGATTTCTTTTGCCAAAAACAAAAATCGTAGCAATCTTTACGCCGACCGTATGCTAGCGCTCTCTATTGTAAAATCCATCGAGATCATCGGAGAAGCCGCTTCAACCGTTACAAAACAATTCCGTGAGAAAAAAAGTGGATAAAGGGGTCTCCCATTAAAAGGCGTTATGTCAAGAGAAAAACGATCCGTATCGGAAGATTCTAAAGATAATCTTCCTTTTTTATTCCTCGCGTCATGTACAATAACTTTTTTTGCACCCGTTATTTCTTTCATCGTAGGTTACAGATTATAGTCTCTCGGACTATTCCGCACCAGTCACCCATCAGGATCAAGGCCGATATGGATAAAGCAACTGTTGCCTAAAGTAGAAGTCCATCAATATCAGCCCCTGGCATCATCGCTGCCCCAGAAAATCTTCGGTGCCATGCCGTATCCAAATTGATGGGTTCAGATCTTATGGCTCTATGTCCAACCCTTTGTGGCTTACGGCATGGGCGAAATAGTTTATCATACATTCCGCGTGCCATGTCTTAAGGATGCAGCGGTATCCCAATCAGGTCTTATGGTTTCGCGCCAACCCCACTTCGGTTTCACCGCCGCAACCAGCCCGTTATCCAAATGCCTTCTTCGGTTGAAACACCTCCTGGTTTTTTATGACGTAATAGCTTGCTCTGGCCAGTTTGTGGCTGACCGCCTTTATTGCCACTATTGAATTTGTCCTTGCCGTCTTCTTCTGATAATACCTCCTGACAAACAGATAACTCCTTACCGCAAAGTTGGCAGCCTCTACAAATGCCCATGACAGGTACTTGTTGCCGTTTTTGCTGTTGCCTTCCCCTTTGCTTTTCCCGTTTGATGTCCGGTTGCTTCTGACACAGCGGCAATAGGAAACATAGTTGCCTACTTCCGGGAATCTCCGAATGTCCCCTGTCTCAAGCATTATCGTCAATGCCAATATCTTACCGACTCCAGGCACTGTCAATAAGTTGCTGTATTCGTCCCTGAGGACTGCCTTCTTTAAAATCGCCTTCTCTATTCCTATTATTTTTTCCTTCAGAAACCTTATCGTTGCTATATGCGCCTTACCGGCCAGTATCAGATGTTCCTGCTGAAATAGTTTTTCCACATCTTCTTCATGAAGTCTTTTCACTTCATTGCTCGATATCTGAATGCCGAGACTCCGACTAACCATGTTCTTGAAACTCAGGATATGACTTGTCTTGTGCTTCATCAGAAACAACCGCTTCCTCAATAGATCCCTCACCGGTCTTTCCTTTTTCGGATATATGTAACCTTCAGGAAGAATGCCTAACTTCAACAGATGTGCAAGATGAAAGGCATCCCGTGAGTCATCAGAGTGCTTTAACCCCTCGTATTGCTTTATCGCCGATGGATTGGCAAGATGAACTGTATAACCCTCTTCAATTAGACCATCTACAAGCCAATACCAATTAAATGTCGATTCCACCGCTATACCTTCCATGTCTTTGCGATAAGGCTTCAATACCTTCAGCACCATCTCCAAATCATTCGGCAGTTTCTTTTGGAATACTCGCTTGTCTTTCTTGTCGATGATCCCAAGATAATTGTTGTTACAATGCAGATCAATTCCACCATAAAGTTTCATTCAAGCACCTCCAGTGTTTTGTCTGTTTTTTAAATCTCTTGAGGCGCCTTGTCAATGAATGATTTTCAGATTACCCCATTTTTCCGCAGCCTTTTATATGATTATCAGGTCTTTGATTTTAATATTTGTAAGTCACATGCATGCGCTGCTGGACAACAGAGGATGAGAAGAAGTTTATATTGTCTGCGACTCATAGAGAGGGCAGATGATTTCAACTGTTTATATAAGGAAGCATTTATTCTTTAAATCCCCCCTCACCCCCCCTTTCCAAAGGGGGGCATAACTTACCATTCCTTACAGAACTGTTACAAAGAGTAACTACTAAAGTTGTGTACAAAGGAAACAATTTTTTATTATTTCCTTAGCAGATTGGAAAGATAAAATATACTGAAAATACTTTAAAAATAGCCATTTTAAACGTCAGGCAAAAATGTTTCCTAAAAATGGATAAATCAAAGGATATGGCAAATAATTTGCTATTAAAATAACAAGGTTAAGCCTTTTTAACCTAAGAACGTTAGGTTGTCGCTAAGCTCTTACTGTAAGATACGCGGAGATTGTATATGCCCAGTTCAGGAGAAGAAACAATCAGAAGGATTGTACCGGACAGACGGAAACGGCCTACACCTTTTATCAGTAAATATACATTTACCGGAGGCCAAAGGAAAACTATCAGGAGAGAGGAGGACAAGAAAAAATATTTTTTTGTAGATCTCTATAGTACTCGCCTCTTGATAACGCTTCTCGTTCTTTTAAGTCTAAACATCAGCGATAGCTATTTTACCCTCACATTAATAGAAGAAAACATTGCAGCAGAGATCAACCCTATTATGGCTTTCTTTTTAGGGTATGGTAACACACCATTTATTTTGGCGAAATTTTTAATTACCTCTGTGCCACTCATTATCTTATGTCTATGCAAGAATTCTCCTGTCACAAGGGTTCTTATTGTATCTGTTATACTATTTTATTTCTTGATCATTGCATATGAATTGAACCTCATGTATCAATTTTCCCCTCCTTTAAATAGATTGAACTACGTCTTTTAATTTTCCTTAATCGTTAAACTTGTATCGTTATTCAGTAGTACCCAAAATAAGAGATACTTCACGGAGTTTACCCTGAGCCAAACGCAAGACCCTTCGTTTCACTCAGAGATGACAAATGGTGAAGGGTTCAGCATAACAGGCCGTGTGTTTGTCATTCTGAGCCCTTTGCATGTCATTCCTTTGTCCCATGTCATTCTGAGACGAAGCCGAAGAATCTCGTCTTTGACTTTTAATTTGTTTTTGAGATTGCCACGTCGGTCGTTTCGACCTCTTCGCAATGACAGGTGAAATACTAAATTGAATGAAAGATATTTGATAGTGATTTTTAAAAAGGAATTCTGATAAAATGACGGGGTACATAATGTGTGTTACACACATATATTTAAAGAGATGGTAGATTGATGATTGATTTACATACACACAGTCTTTTCAGCGATGGCGAACTCCTCCCCTCAGAACTCATCAGGAGAGCCGAGGCGATTGGTTATAAAGCTATTGCGATTACAGATCACGTTGACCCGTCCAACATCGATCTGGTAATTCCGAGGATTGTGAGTGTAATAAAAAAACTGAAAAGCTCCATCTCCTTAGAAGCTATTCCCGGTGCAGAGATTACCCATGTCCCACCCCATATTATTCCAGAGCTTGTGAAGGAAGCGAAACATTTAGGAGCAAAAATAGTGATTGTGCATGGAGAGACGATCGTAGAGCCTGTTGCTCCAGGTACGAACAGGGCAGCGATTGCGGCTAATGCTGACATCCTTGCACATCCGGGCATCATATCAACAGAAGACCTCCTCCTCGCAAAAGAGAAAGGCGTTACCCTTGAGATAACTTCAAGGAAGGGACACTCTCTGTCAAATGGATATGTTGCAAAGGAGGCTATGAAATTCGGTGTACCCCTCTGTATAAACACAGATGCTCACAGCCCATCAGACTTAATTACAAAAGAGACGGCAATCAGGATACTTCTTGCTTCAGGGATAGAGGAAAACCGTATTGATTTGATATTCGAAAATTCTAAGGCCATTGTAGAAAAGGCTTTCAGGAGGGACTGATGCCAAAGGCGATTAAAAAAAGAATCGCAAAAAAAATCTCTGGCGAGTTAGAGGTAAAGGACAAACTTGCCAGTTGGAAAGATACAATCAAGGAACGGAAGAAGACCGCCTTACGATATGGGGCTATCATCCTTATAGCGATTATAGCTATTTCAGGCTTTCTGTTCTATAACTATACTTCCAAGAAAAAAGCAAGGATGTTAGAGTATGAAGCATACAAAATCTATCAAAACATTTATCAAACGCAGCCGATCAACAGGGACGAGCGATATAAAAAAGCCCTGGATATGTTCAAAAAGTCTTATGATACAAGGAAATCACCATCAGCGCTTTTGTATATTGCTGGCTGCTATTATGAGCTTGGTAGATACGATGAATCAATGGAGACGCTGAAAGATTTTACTCAGAGATATTCGAATGAAGAAAGGTTTATTCCCCTGGCATATGAAAAGTTGGCAATGATCTACGTTAAAAAAAGTGACACGAAGGAAGCCATGAAGGCACTTGAAGCGCTTTATAATCTTAAGGGAGATATTTATAAAGATGTTGCCCTTATAGAATATGCAAGGCTCCTCGAAAAAGAGGGAAAGACTGAAGAGGCAAAGAAAAAATATAAAGAGCTTTCTGAAAGATTTCCAAACTCGCCATTCAGCGATGAGGCAAAGGCAAAACTCACTGAAAAGAAGGAAGGTTAAGCTTTCTTATAGGAAGTCTTCAGCCTTTTCTTCCTATCTTTAAACAATACCTTTTTGATTCCTTTTGAGCCTAAACTTCTCTTCTTGACAAGAGATTTCTTCTTCTGTTGAAAGGATGCCTTCTTTATCGATGCCTTGTCATACCAATCTAATACAAATTCCCCTTTGGGAGGAAGATAAATCTTCACCCCTGCCGTGAGAGGCATGATCTTCTCCATGGAATTCAGATCGAGGATAACCTGAACAGGAATACCCGTCTTCTTTGAAATCTTCTTAAAGGTATCTCCCTTCTTGGCTTTATATATGTCAATGGAAAAACGCTCTTTTTCCGGGATCAGGGACAGGTTTTGGAGAAAAACGTCCTTCTTGCCTTCAGGAATTCTCAAGGTATATTCAGGAAGATCAGGGGGTGTGCACCATCTCC
>CAZLFE010000015.1:0-16249 GCA_964558725.1 uncultured Nitrospiraceae bacterium
CGTGAGGCCACTACTTGGATTATTTGCTACCTGATCAACAATCTTGGGATTTGGACTATCCTTGGTTTTTGGAACATCGTGACCTTCATAGATCAGCACTTTGCCATTGTCTTCAATTCTGTCAGCATATGGAGCACCTGGACGTAGACTCATAAGGATTACGCTTAGTCCACCTTTTAAGTGAAAATTCATTCCTCTCTGGAGATTAACACCTTCTTCGCTACACATTTCCATATATGAAATTACTTCGCCAGGATTTATCATATTTCAGATTCTATTCCTTCTAAAAATCAAATTTCTTTTTTATATACTATTGTATTCGAGGCAAGATACTTTCGAGACAAAAACATGTTAGCTTGTTGACTGTATTCAATTGCATACACACCTGTGTTAGTGGACAGTTTTGGCATAATTTATTGAGTTGTGATTTGGTAATTTCAAGTGTTCCTGCTGCCGTGTGGACATGGAGAAGCTGTTTTAAGAATTAATTAGGGACACATCCCCTATTTATCATTGGTTCCCCTAGGGCCAGTTCTCGTTTCTTGCATTCCATCCTTATCTGTCATCAATCGTCCTCTTTTTCTGACACCCAACTCCTTTGCCATAATTAAAAATAATCATATGCCAAACAGTGAGAAAGCGCAATAGCAAAACAAGGTCGCAAACAGGGTCTGATCTATTTACTTAGCATTTCCTTTCCCTCTTTCACGGAGAATCCTGCTGATTGAGGTAAAGTGCATTTCCAGATAGTGATTGGTGGGGTTGTGGGGTCAGACTGCTTATTGACTTATTGCTGCTCCAGCCTATATGTCATCAAAGCCCGGTCTTTTGAAATTTCTCGCCTCAGGGAACAGTTGTTCCACTCTTCGTCTCAATCTATCCACATGTACAAGAATGTCCAGGATACTGTCGGTTCTTTCCGGGAAATGCTCACGAAGCTTTCCCCATGCGCCAATCGAACGGTCTATGCCAATCAGTGCTACTTTGGCAGAACCATCTGAATCACTTTGTAAAAAAGCATCTCTCCATTCTTCGTCAATAAAATCATCTCGTATGAATGCCCTTTTCAGCTTTACGTATATCTGATGCTGATACCAACGAATGACTTCCACCATATCGCGAATACTGTCGGCTTCGCTATGGATCCTGGTTTCATCTATGCCGATTCCCAGCAAGGAATTTAATTCATCCTCTTTCTGTTCAAATAGCGAAAATTCCGATTCAAACCATTCATCCGCCATTTTTATATATTGACGGGATGCTCTGACAAGTTCATGATTATCAGCCTCATCTATCTGATGGGACACACTTTCTGATAGTGATTCTTTATCAAGGGAAGTCAGGTCGATGCCCATTTGTTCTGCCAATTTGTTCAGCATCTCAGCTGTCTGTCGGAATATTGCATGCAATCTTTCCCAGAATGCCTTATTGTTCAGGTCACGAGCCGCAGAATCATTATTATCCTCTGCATCAATTGCATATGTTAGACAGCGAGAAGTAAAAGAACAGCGTTCACACCAGCGGTCACAATAGTTATATATTCCGGGAATGAATCTGGTATCCCCAGCTAACTTAAAAATATCCATTTTTTCAAATCATAAGCCAAACAGCGATAAAGCGCAACAGTTCAATAGCACCTAAACAAAAAGAAAAATAGATAGAATGGGGTAGGTCTCAAATATCAGTTTCTACCTTCCGCCTCTTTTATTACTTTTTTTATTACTTTGCTTACTATAAAATAGTGAATATCTAAATAATCAGCAATCTCCTTTTTATTATTCATATAGTGCTACTGTGCATAGATAAATGAGGCATCTTGCGGTATCAAATAAAATAAATTACAATTTTTACAAGGACACTTATCTATGAGAAAAGAATTAGACAGAGACGAACTGGAGTGGTTAATAATAGAGTTTTTGAAAACACAACCTACATGCGTAATAGCAACGTGCTCGGATAATATTCCCAGGGCATCTCCCGTAGAATTTTTTCCATCAGGTTTAACTCTTTACATCTTTACCGAAGGGGGAAAGAAGCTGGAGAACATACAAAAGAATCCACAAGTTTCAGTAGCTGTTCATGCACCATTTACAGGGTGGGAAACCCTAAAAGGAGTCCAGATTACCGGCATAGCTGAAATAGGGGAGAGAGGCTCAACGACATATGAGAAAGGGATTGAAGCATACATGGCGCGCAGGGGTATTGAAAGTGTTGAAATGCCTGAATCCATGAATATTCTGAAAATTTCCCCTTTAAAAATTGAGTATTTAGACACTTCCCTTGAAGGTAGAGGCTTTCATATGAAACAAACACTTTTCCTGGAATAGGGGACTCTTATAGAGATTCATTATTGGGTGAGAACAAAGAGACAACATCCCCTTTCCCGTATCATTATCTCCTCGGTCTTTTATAAAATGGGCGCACTCAGTCTCCGAGGATCGCCTTTATGTTCGCGAAGAACTTCTTCGCGTAAACCTTCTCTTGTTCAGGGTCAAGTTTTTCGAACCTGTCGAGCCTCTTGATCGCCTCCTCCGGTATATCTTTTAGAAACCTGGATGGAACAGAAGGTTTCTCCTTTCCGTACTTTGATCTGCGATCCGTGTAGGTAATGTACAGTTCGTTCATCGCCCTCGTTATTCCCACATAGAAGAGCCTTCTTTCCTCCTCGATATCTTCATCCCTATCCGCCGATTTCTTGTGCGGCAGTATGTCCTCCTCCACGCCCGCTATGAATACAACGGGGAATTCCAGACCCTTCGACGAGTGGAAAGATATAAGGGTGATGCCCCGCCTGCTCTTTTCCTCCTTCTCTTCCATCAGATCTGTGAGTGCCATTGTTTCGAGAAACCCGTGGAGGGAAGGCGATTCCTCCCCGGATTCGTAGTGGGTTATGGATTCGACGAACCCGTCTATGTTTTCCATCCTCCTGAATGCCGCTTCCGGGGTCTTATAGAGCCCGCTGATGTAATCCCTGTAATTGATCTCCTCGATGAGCGCTTTGAGGGTCTTGCCCATGTTCGTACCATTCTTGAACATATCCCGGTAACGGCTGATCAGTTCGGAAAGCGCTTCGGCAGAGGCAGCCGCCTTTTGGCTGAGGCCGGGTATTCCGGACGCCTTCCCGAACGCATCGAGAAGACTCAGGGAATTGGACCGCGCGAAATCCGAAAGCGCAACCAGGGCCGAAGGACCCAACCCTCTCTTCGGCGCGCTGGCGGCCCTCAGAAGGCTCAGGTCGTCAGAGGGGTTTGCGATGATTTTGAGATAGGCCGCGAGGTCCTTGATCTCCTTGTGTTCGAAATAGCTCGTCCCGCCAACAACCGAATAGGGGATCCGCTGCCTCCTCATGGCCTCCTCGAAGGGCTTCGAAAAGATATTCGCCCTGTAGATGACGGCGAAATCCTCGTAGGGAATATTCCTCTCGAACCTTATCATAGAGATCCTGTCGGCCACCCAGTCCGCCTCGCCTTCTGTGTCGACAGCCTTGAGAATATTGACTTTTGGGCCGTCGCCCCTTTCGGTCCAGAGGGACTTTTCCATCCTCCTCCTGTTGTTTATTATCACCCCGTTTGCCGCCTTGAGGATATGGCCGAAGGAGCGGTAGTTCTGTTCGAGCCTCACCGTCACGGTCCCGGGGAAGTCCTTCTCGAAATCGAGGATGTTGCCGAGATCAGCACCCCTCCATCCGTAAATAGACTGGTCGTCGTCCCCAACTACGCAGAGGTTCCTTCTCTCGCCCGCGAGAAGTTTGATGAAATCATACTGAACGCGGTTCGTATCCTGATACTCGTCGACCATTATATACCTGAACCTCTCCCTGTATTTTTCGAGGACAACAGGATGCTCCCTGAAGAGCTTAAGAGTGAGCAGGAGGAGGTCATCGAAGTCAAGGGCGTTCAGCGACTTCAGCGCCTCGCGATACCGGGGATAAAGCATCGCTGAGACCTCTTCGACAGGATCATCTGATGAAACGGAGTCGGGTGGAGAGAAATCGTTCTTCGTCCTGCTGATCCTCTCCAGGATGGATTCGGCCTTGAAACTCCTGTCGTAAAATTTGATATCCGACAGGATGTTTCTCAGGAGTGAAACCTGCTCCGAGGTGTCGTAGATGGTGAAGTCCTTTCTGTAACCAAGGTGTTCGATCTCGCGCCTCAGGATCTTGAGGCAGAGGGAATGAAATGTAGAGACAACAGGCGTCCCGTTCTTACCCTTCACCATGGACATTACCCTTTCCTTCATCTCCTTCGCAGCCTTGTTGGTGAAGGTAACCGCCAGGACAGACCCGGCCCTGACACCCGTGTATATCAGATACGCTGTCCTCATTGTTATGACCCTCGTCTTTCCTGAGCCGGCGCCAGCGAGGATGAGGAATGGGCCCTCGGTATGCTCGACCGCCTCCTTCTGCCTGGGATTGAGACGCGCTATTTCTCTGTATATATCCATCGATATTTATATTCCCTTTCAGACACTCACCCGAAGACAAGTGCGACAATATTTGCGCTACGGAGTGAGATTTTTTCGTGCTCGGCAGAGATGCCGGGAAAAAAGGGTAATCTATATTAAAGCTTTGGCAGCAATAAGGCAATTAACATCTGCCACAGTGTCCTCTGTTATCGCAATCTGGTTCCGCAGTGTTTGCATATACGTCTGCTGATATCGTTGCCCAGATATTTTTTACATGAGGGGCATCTCCAGTTAAGGGCGCTGAAACCGATAAACACAGCGATGAGCACAATCTGTGCTGCAAAGATAGTATTCTTTGAGAAGTTTCCGATAATATCTGGGTGCTTATGGAGCCAAGCAAGAAATAAAAGGAGAACCAGCGTTGCTGCTATTGCGAGGAGCTGCCGGGCGTGGCGCAATCCGAAATCCCGCATGATTTGTTTATTGTCTCTTTCTTGCATCACGACAATTTTCCTTTTGCCTGAAAATAACAATATCCACCCTTGTTCGAATATTATACCGTCATGGCTGCAGCTTTTTCCAAAATCGGTTCAACCCGAAAAATGCAGACATTATTCAAAAATTTATTTAACTCGATGATTTATTGGGAATATCTTTATTCGTTATATCCATAAAAAAATTCCAATAACCATCAGTTAAAGGTACACTAAGGTATCGAAAAATAAATTTTTTCACAACATCTGCATTATTTCAATTGCATTATCTGGGTCAAGTGCAAAAGTGCGATAGAGCAAAAATTATAGATGAGTAAGGGCAGGATATTATGCCGGATGATTGCGGTGCAAATGTGCCCTTACAAGCCGGGCCTCTTCATAGCTTACCGTGCCGATGAAATGTTCCACGACAGGATTAAGGCCCCATCCTTCGGTGGACAGGAAAAATTCCTCGATCTTCAGTCGCTTTCCGGGATCGACAAGACGATCCATATCAATATCGCGACCGTCCAGGATCAGACGTTCCATGTGCGATGCTATGGTTGAGGGCGCGAGACTGCGCAGTTTGGCGATGTCTTCAAGGGACATCCCTCCCTTGAAAAACTCATAGGTCTCTTCGACTGTTTCACCCTTTTTCTTCTTTTGCGTAAGAACCGCACGGCCGGGATCCCCGGATTCCCCTTCTGGAATCGATATCCCGGGGTTTTCATCAAGGTAGAGTTTTATCTCCCGGATAAAATCCTTGCCATACCGTTCAAGCTTGGCGTCACCAACGCCGCTGATCTTTCTCATGCTGGATACTGTCGAAGGAAAGCGCCTGCACATCTCATGCAGGGTCCTGTCTGAAAATATGATATAGGGAGGGACCTTCTGCCCTTCCGCAATCCTTTTTCTGACATTGCGAAGCCTCTCGAAAAGTGTCCTGTCATATCCCTCAAATTCGTCCCTTTCCCTCGGGGTCTTCGCCTTTACCTCCTCTTTCCTCAACGCCATGACCCTTTCCCCGCGGAACAGGATATCAGAACCCTTTTGTGTAATCTTCAGCACAGGATAAGGATCACCTTCCTGCATGACAGCCTCCTGTGCAATGAGTTCATCAACAACAGACCGCCAGTATTTTTTGTCCCTTCCTTTGCCCGTGCCGTAGGTCTTGATCTCGTTATGTCTAAGCTCGCGGATTCGCTTTGTATCCGCGCCGGTCACGATATCGATAGTATGGCCTATCCCGAACCGCTGTCCCGTTCTTGATATAGCCGACATTATTATCTGCGCGTCGGCGGTGATGTCGATCTGTTCGACTGATCCGGAACAGATATCGCAGGCACCGCAATTATCACGGGGATAGTCTTCTCCGAAAAATCCGAGGAGTTGTCTTCTTCTGCATACATTGTGCAACGCAAAGCCCACGGTCTGATTCAGCTTCTCGATCGCTATGAAACGTTCCCTGTCATCCGTTATCTCGTTGATGAAATAACGGATCTTGGGGATATCGCCCCTTCCGAAAAAGAGGAGGCAGTGGGCCGGCTCTCCGTCACGGCCGGCTCGCCCTGTCTCCTGGTAATAGGCTTCGATATTCTTCGGGAGGTCGGCATGGATAACAAAGCGCAAATTCGATTTATCGATGCCCATGCCGAAGGCAATGGTTGCTACTATCACCTGCGCTTCATCCCTGTTGAACGCCTCCTGGTTCTTGGTCCGTTCATCAGCGGATAAGCCGGCATGATAAGGCAGCGCAGCGATTCCCTTTGATTTCAGGAAATCGGCTGTCTCCATTACCGAATCGCGGGTTGTCCTGTAGATAATCCCTGATTCGCCCGGATGGTTTCTGAGAAACTCAAGTATTTGCAATTCTACTCTCGATTTTGCTTTAACCTCATAGAAGAGGTTCGGACGGTTAAATGATGCGCGTACTATATGCGGTTTTCTGAGGCCGATCTTATTAATGATATCCTCTTGAACCCTTTGGGTCGCGGTGGCGGTAAAGGCCGCAACCGGCACATCGGGAAACATCTCCGTAATACGAGAAAGACTGAGATAATCCGGACGGAAATCATGTCCCCATTCAGATATGCAATGGGCCTCGTCTATGGCAAAGAGGGAGATGGCAGCAGTCTTCAGCCTTTCGAGGAAATGCGGCATCGCAAATCTCTCGGGGGCGATATAGAGCAGCCTTATCTTGTTGTATTTCAACATGCGATAGACATCGGACACCTCATCTGCATCCATCGAACTGTTCATAAACGCAGCCTGTATCCCGTTTTCAACAGCCGCGTCCACCTGATCTTTCATCAGCGAGATAAGCGGACTGATGACGACCGCCGTGCCGTGCATCACCGTTGCAGGCAACTGGTAGCATAAGGATTTCCCGCCGCCTGTGGGCATCACGGCAAAGACGTCCCTGCCGTCGAGGATGTTCTTGATGATGGATTCCTGGTTCGGACGGAATGTCTGAAAACCGAAGACAGTCTTTAGGGTGTCGTGTATCGTGGATTCATTGTTCCTGCTGGTCTGGATCATCGGCAGTTATTTTAACATAAGGATCAAAAGCGCAAAAGCGCGGAAGTGCGTTAGTTAGAAAACCGTTAGTATAGGAGAACGATAGCGCAGAAGACTTCAGTCTCCCTAACTTCCTGACTTTCTGGAAATCTTCACAGCCGATGTTTGTTATAATTGTGCGAATAAACTAAAAATTCATAAACAAGTGAGATGAAATCCCTCTCAAGGAATAACGAATAGGAGAACAATGTATGGATGGAACTAAACGTTGCAATATAAGACCAGGATTACGTGTTTCAATCGTATCGAAGAAGGACCAACAGACCGGGAAACGAACAGAAGGGATTGTAAGAAATATTTTAACGAATTCACCTGCACATCCACACGGAATTAAAGTTCGTCTGGAAAGTGGAGAAGTAGGACGCGTAAAAGAGATTTTTGATTAATCTTGAGAATTCAGAGGAAGGAGTGAGGCTTCAGGATGCGCAGCCTGCAGGAAGTTATCATCGCAAGTAATACATCTTTCTGATTTTTAAAGGAAATTTATGGTGCCGAAGGCGGGATTTGAACCCGCATGGGTTTCCCCACACGCCCCTCAAACGTGCGTGTCTACCAGGTTCCACCACTTCGGCTATGTTAATATTACTATAAAATTCTGAGGGTTTTCAAACCAGCCAGAGAACCCTAAGTTACAATGTCATCTCTGAACTTGTTTCAGTGTCTCCAAATAACCATTGCTAAAAGATGCTGAACCACGTTCAGCTTGACAAAGAAGAGTAAGTTACTACTCACGAAATAAGCTTAGTGTTAATCTTGATTTTTATTTCCTTCTTAAGTCCCTCAACATAAGACCTTGCTGCCTTTTCTCTCTTTTCATTTAGCATTGCCTCACGGAGCATCTGCATTGACTTTTCGTCACCGGACAACTTTTGCAGGTCAGGACTGATTTCTGGCACATCAGCAGAAAGCTCTATTAAATACCTCATCTTCGTAATCGTGAGTTCCTGACGCTTTGAATTCTCATATTCCTCTACGGTGATCCTCACCAGCCTGAGCCTGTTGAGATATACATTCTTGTCAAAAGCCCCATTTTTCATAAAAGCTGGTTCATGGATTATTGCTTCTTGAAGCTCCTCGTCGCTAACACTAATCCCCATTTTTTTTGCAGCGATAAGAAGTACTTTCTCCTGTACCATGGAGTCAAGGACTTTTTCTTTCAGGTTCAACTTCTTCTCCATCTCTTCATCAAACTTATCCTTGTATATCTCTCTGTAAAAGCGGTAAATATTCTCGTAATTCTTCCAGTATTCCTCAGTCGTTATCTTGTATTTCCCAACCTCTGCAAGAATCTCACCGCCTGTTTTATCCACGGTGCCTATGCCCCAGAATAGAAAAGAGAGTATAACGATGAAGAAAAGGACATAGAAATACCTTGCATGCTTCCGCATCATTTTGAGCATCTACCTAATACCTCCCTGTAAAATAATCATTCACGATCTCTCTGTGGTCAAAGGCTATCTGTTCTGGAAGTGCTTCTTTTTTAAAGATGCCGGCCTCTTTTGCATCATCTCCGGCAATTGGACTGCCATAAGCCTTTGCTATATAAACTGTTGTTATCGTATGATGTCTGGTGTCTCTCTTCGGATCAGAATATGTATGAAACTGCTTTATGAGTTCAATATCAAGCCCTGTTTCCTCTTTTGCCTCACGCAAAGCAGCAGACTCAAGGGTCTCCCCATAGTCTACAAAACCTCCGGGGAGTGCCCATCCTTCAGGCGGATTTTTTCTTTGTATAAGAATAATGCCCCCTTGAAATTCTATGATAATGTCTACTGTGGGAATCGGGTTTCTACGTTTACTGCTGGGTTTCAAGTTTTACCTCTATATTCCTTTCAGGAACTATTGTTGACACAGCATGTTTATAGATAAGGGACTGGGTATTTTCCTCCAAAATGATTACAAAATTGTCAAAGCCCTTTATCACGCCTTTCAATCTTACCCCATTGGTAAGATAGACAACGACAGGCATTTTATCTTTCCTCAGTTGATTGAGGTAGCCGTCCTGAAGGTTCTGGCTCCTTACGATATTGCTCATGGCCTTCTCCTTTAATTTTTCATTTACCATAAAGTATTTTGCCTAATATTGCAACCCTTCACAAAATCATCAATAATCAAATCTCAAACACCAAATAAATTCCAAGAACCAAGCGCCAATAACCAAACAACTTACGTTGAGGTATTTGTATTTTGTTTAGCCCATTCTATCATAAATGTTTTGATCAACCAGAGCAGATGCAGTATCGGAGCGGCTTTACAGAGTGTTCACCGCCCCGAGGCGGCTGACACTCTGTACCTCGGAGGTCCGCAGAAGCGGACCGAGAATGAGCGACGATACTGTATCTGCTCTGCTCCTTCACGAATAGTGAATAATCTGGTTGGGCATTGGTGATTTGAATAATTGGTATTATCTGGTTATTGGAATTTGGTCATTGGGTATTTTGGCTTTACTATTAAATTGTCCTTCCAAAAGCACACTCACTACAGGTAGTACCTTCATAAAAATCTCATTGGAGTCATCAATGCCTGTTATATCTATCCAGCAGATGCCTTCTTCTTTCTTGAACCATGTAGACTGTCTCTTTGCATAACTCTTTGACCTCTTTTTGATAAGCCTGGTAGCCTCCTCCAATGTAATCTCTCCTTCAAGATAAAGGGCAAGTTCTTTATAGCCGATAGCCTGCATCGAAGGCATGGGCAATGTACCATTGCTCTGAGTCGCTGCATCTTTTATCATCTCTATTACCCTTTTAGCTTCTTCAACAAGTCCGTTGCTGATCATTTTATCCACCCTTTGTTCTATCATCTGGTAAAGCTCTTTCCTGTCCCTGTACAGACCTATCTTGATAAACTCATAAGGGAGAGGTTTTGTCATCTTTCTCTGCATCTCTGACATGCTCGAAACACTCTTTAAGCAGACTTCTACGGCCCTTATAAGCCTCCGGGTATCGTTCGGCGTTATTCTTTCTGCAGTCTCCGGGTCGAGGTCTTTTAACAAATGGTACAGGGAACCTTTTTCTTTCTTTTCCATTGAAAAGAGGTCTTCTCTTAATGACCAGTCTGCCGATGGACCACTGAAGATGCCCCTTGTCATTGCCTTAATATAAAGGCCTGTACCACCTACAGCGATTGGTATTTTCCCCGTTTTATGGAGCTCTTCCATAATGGGCACTACTGCCTCGATATACTTCCCCGTGCTGTATGTCTCCCACGGGTTAACAATATCAATCATGTGATGGTTTACCATGGCTCTTTCTCCGAGTGTTGGCTTTGCAGTACCGATATCCATATGTCTATAGATCTGCATAGAATCTGCGCTGATTATCTCTGTATCGAGGGCATTGGCGAGAAGGATTGAGACGCCGGACTTACCAACACCCGTTGGACCAAGGAGGATTATTACTTTATTTGTCATTCCTTCCGCTTTCAAAACTCCTGTGTGCTTCAAATGCTCTCATTCAGCATTCCGGACTAAAGACGATTTTTATATTCATTATAACCTTTTTATTTTAGCTTCAGAATTCTTGCTAACCATTTTATTAATACAAATGAACCTCTTGCAGCATGCTGCAGGATATATATTAATTTGTAAATACTCTGGACTTCGTTATCCTGCACTGCAAAACAGGCTGTTGCAGAATGGGCAAAATCAGTAAAAATGTCATGCTGAACTTATGATCTTTGCGTAATGTGGGTTTAAATAATGAGCCAATACTTGTCACACTAATGTTCTGCAACTCCCAGACATACCGGTCAAATTGAGTTTTTTAAAATTGATAGTGTAAAATGTTTCTATAAACTCTGATACTTTAATGGCGCTTTTTAGCAAAAGATTTAAAATTACCTACTATGGAGGAGCTTCTTAAAATGCGGCTCGACGAAATGAAAGATAAAGTGGCAGAAGAGATTAAGGAAAAGGCTATTGGAGGAAAACTTCCCTGCTCCACTGCGAGAATGATCGCAGAAAAGCTCGGCGTTTCCTACAAAGATGTTGGTGAGGCTGCTGACAACCTTCATGTGAAGATCACCAATTGCCAGCTTGGCTGTTTCTGATGGGAACAATTCTTTTTGAACTAGCCCTGATTTTTTATTTTGCAGCTACCATCGTAAGCATCATAGAGCTCTTCAAAGAAAAAAAGATCATTTCGCAGATTATGCTTTTCCTTGTCGGCATCGGTTTTGCAGCCCATACTGCAAACATCATTTATCGTTATGTAGTAGCGGGCCATATTCCGATAACGAATTTCCATGAGTCTACATCCTTTTTTTCCTGGAGCATCGTTCTTATCTTCTTCATTCTCCAATTCAGGTATAAGGTAAGCATCCTCTGTTCTTTTGTCATGCCTGTTGTATTTGTCCTGATGCTTTCATCTTCAATGTTGCCACAAGAGATAAAACCCCTGAGCCCTGTACTTCAGAGTTACTGGCTTACCATTCATACGGTTGTTGCCTTTCTCGGCAATGCTGCTTTTGCCCTTGCCTTTGGGGTAGGAACCATGTACCTTGTCCAGGAACACTATGTGAAATCTAAACACCTCGGAGGGATTTTTGGAAGACTGCCGAGCCTCCAGACCCTCGATGCATTAAATTATAAACTCATAACTCTGGGATTCCCTCTCCTGACACTCGCGATAATCACAGGTTCCCTATGGGCAGAAAGCGCCTGGGGAAGTTATTGGAGATGGGATCCGAGGGAGGTCTGGTCGCTTACAACGTGGTTCATTTACGCTATCATTATCCATGCCCGGCTAGTTGCAGGGTGGAGAGGTAAGAGGGCCGCTATATTATCTATCGCAGGATTCCTCATAATCCTTGCCGCCTTTTTTGGCATCAAAGTACTCGGGAAAGGCCTCCATGTATTTATATGAAAATCTTTGTGGCAGGACTCAACCATAACACTGCAGATGTTGAAGTCAGGGAGAAAATGGCCTTCAACGGATCCAGACTTGAAGAGGGTCTGAGAAGGTTCAGGGAACTTCCTGATGTTGAAGAGGCCGTGATACTTTCTACCTGTAACAGGGTAGAACTCTATGCGAATGTAAAGGATTCTACAAAGGCATCTGAATCGATAAAGGCCTTCCTGTCAGATTTCCACGATATAAACAGATCGTTGCTGGATAAGGCACTCTATATCTATGATGATATCAACGCTATAAAACACATCTTTAGGGTTGCATCGAGCCTCGACTCTATGGTCGTCGGCGAACCTCAAATACTCGGGCAGTTGAAAGAGGCATTTGAGTTCGCCCTTGAGAAAAAGACGACTGGTATCCTTCTCAACAGACTGATGAAAAAGGCAATATCTGTTGCAAAAAGGGTAAGGAGAGATACAAGAATAGCTGAGAACGCTGTATCAATAAGTTTTGCTGCTGTTGAACTCGCAAAAAAGATATTTACTGACCTCTCGGAGAAGGTATTCATGCTTTTAGGTGCAGGAGAGATGGCAGAACTTGCAGCGAGACATCTCATGAGCAATGGTGTTAAGGAAGTTATTGTAGCAAACAGGAGTTACAATCGAGCTTGTGAGCTTGCCAGGGAATTTAATGGCAAACCTGTTAAACTCGATGATTTCCTCAGGGAGATGGTGCACTCTGATATCGTCATCTGTTCAACAGGAGCACCACATTATATTTTGCTAAAAGACCAAATGCAGAGGGTGATGAAGGAAAGAAAGCAAAGACCGGTCTTCCTCATTGATATCTCTGTTCCGAGAAACATTGACCCTAAGATAAACGATCTGGACAATGTCTATCTTTACAATATTGATGACCTGCAGGGGATTGTTGATGCAAATATGTTCGAAAGGAAGAAAGAAGCAGAGAAGGCGGAAAAGATCATAGAAGAGGAGATTGATCCCTTTCTTAAGTGGCTGTCATCTCTCGATTCCGTGCCAACCATTGTTGCCCTCAGGGAGAAGGCGGAGGAGATTAAAAGAGAAGAGTTCGAGAAGCTTATGAATAGGTTCCCCGATCTGGATGAAAAACAGAGAAAGGCTATCGAATGTATGGCCTCTGCGATTATTAACAAGCTTATCCATCCACCCACTGCGGCTCTTAAAGAAGACCCTGAAGATAAAGACCTCATGATAGCAATCATAAAAAAACTCTATGGTATTGATGTCGAAGAAAAAGAGAATAAATAGGATAATTATCGGTACCAGGGGCAGCATGCTTGCACTCTATCAGGCAGAATGGGTGAAATCGGAACTCCAAAGGCTGTCCCCGGATATCGAAGTAAGTCTCAATAAAATAAAGACAACTGGAGACAAGATCCTTGATGTGCCCCTTGCAAAGATTGGGGGAAAGGGACTTTTTGTTAAGGAGATTGAGGAAGCACTCCTGACAGGTGAAATTGATATAGCCGTTCATAGCATGAAGGATGTGCCGACAGATCTCCCGGAGGGACTGCACCTTCCAGCTATATGCAAAAGGGAGGACCCGAGAGATGCCTTAATAATAAGTCGGAAGTCAAATCCCCCCCCACCCCCCTTTGCTAAAGGGGGGCGTAGGGGGATTAATACCTCGCTAATATATGCCCTGCCTGAGGGTGCCCGTGTCGGGACAAGTAGCCTCAGAAGGTTGTGTCAGCTTTTAAATATCAGACCAGATTTAAAAATTGTGCAACTGAGAGGGAACCTTGATACAAGGCTCAGGAAACTCAATGAGGGCCATTTTGATGCAATCATTGTAGCTGTTGCAGGTATCAAAAGGTTAGGATGGGCTGAAAGGATAACAGAAATCCTTGAACCCGAGATATGCCTTCCTGCAATAGGCCAAGGTGCCATAGGGATAGAGTGCAGTATTGATAATAAGATCATAAATAAAATGCTCGGAGCTTTACACCATAAAGAGACTTCGATATCTGTAAAAGCAGAGAGGTCCTTTCTGAAGAGACTCGAAGGAGGATGTCAGGTGCCAATTGCTGCTTATGCAAGGATTGTAAGTCAGGAGTCAGGCGTCAGAAGTCAGAAGTCAAATCCAGATAATCCTCCCATCCCCTCTTTAGTAAAGGGGGGTGAGGGGGGATTACTTGTTATGGATGGTCTTGTTGGCAGCATTGACGGAAAAAGGCTTGTTAAAGGTCATATAGAAGGCAGGCCAGATGACTTTGAATCCCTCGGAAACAGGTTAGCGGAAGATCTTCTTTCAAGAGGTGCCAAAGAAATCCTCGCAGAGGTTTATGGAAGATAAGAAGGACTGAAGGGCAAAAGCGCTGAAGAGCTGAAAAACAGGGGGGCTGGGATATCCCAGTCCCCCTTTTTTGAAACTCAATATATGTAAGCTATGGCTGAATCGTGAAGAACTTATCACTTACATCATTTCCTATATTTACACCACTTGCATCTTTCAGTATTACTTTAACCTTGCATTTCGTTGACGAGACATTAGGCACTGTCCAGCTATAGCAGTAGTCGCACCAGGATCGCCCATGAAAGTTTTTATAAGGTTCCAGGTGGTTCCTCCGTTTGTACTGTACAGGAGCTTAGTCTTCGCAACAGGCCTTATCGTCTTAAAACTTCTCCATCCAATATTCCATGTACTGCCTGATTTAAGGGCTTCTCCTCCATTAGGTGACGTTAACCTCAGCACCTCGATTGTAAAGGGCTTATCTGATATGTCCTTACCTACCCACACGTTTGCAGAATCATATCCGACTACCTTCACAAGACATTTCTTTTTGCTGGCTGTTACTACTGGTACTTCCCAGTGTGGTGTACAGTTAAGACCTGTAACAGTTTTTATAAAGTTCCAGCTTGTTCCGTTGTTGGTTGAGTACGACAGATTAAATTTCACCGCATTGGTTGGTGCTTGCCTCCGAGCGAGGATATTATAAAAATGATATTTAAAATTTCTTGCCAGTACTAACCTGGATTATTTATAAATTTGACTTGGGATATAGTGTAAGAGCGGTTTTGGTCGTACCGACAACCTCAGGGGCTGACGTATATCGAGCCGAGTCCGCCTCAGGCGGAGAGCAAAATACTATGTCTGTCATAAGATTTAAAATTTATGAATTAAATAGCAAAGTGATTCAGTTCTTCAGCACTTCAGAGCTTGGAAGGTTACGCTATTGATCTTCCCTCCCTCTCTAATGCCTCACGTTGCTCTCTTCTTTCCTGGCAATCTATGCAATAGATTGAAAAAGGAAGGACTTTAAGCCTTTCTACACTGATATCTTCTCCGCAATCCTCGCACTTGCCGTATGTTCCTTCACGGATCTTTCTGAGGGCTTCATCTATCTTGAGGAGCGTCTCTCTATGAGTGCTCAACTGTCGAAGGCTGATGTCCTCTGAAAGATCAACAACAGACCAATCTCCATCATCCAGGGCTGTATCAACAAGTTGTTTTGTCTCACCCCTTATATACTTGGAAATCTCGGCCTTTGCCTCTCTTACGATCTCTTCTCTTTTCTTGATAAGTGAGCTTTTGAGCGCGGATTTTCTTTCTTCTTCTGCCTTTTTACTTATAGGAACTTTCGGTACTGATTTTGGGGCATCAGTCTTTTTAGGGACCTTAACTTTTGGGGGGATATTAACCTTTTGGGCGGCTTTAACCTTCTTTGGGGCTTTGACTTTTTTAGGCGCCTTAACCTCTTTCGGAGTCTTAATTTTGGTTGCCTTTTTCTTTTGAACCTCTTTTATCTTACTCTTCTGAGGAGTCTTTTTGGCGACTTTTTCCTGAGCCTTTCTGCCAATCTTTTTTGTAATTTTTTTCTTTGTCATTCTTCTCTTTTTTTGAATCTTAAACCTCCATTATTTCTTTTTCCTTGTGAGCTAAAATTTCATCCGCCTTAGTTAT